>NZ_JBISWJ010000083.1:0-16249 GCF_044462225.1 Kocuria kalidii
GCCGCCGGCGACCCTGATCCGCTGGTGCTCCACCGTTCCCCACAGTCGACAGCTGCCCGCCGCGGCGGACCCCGAGGAGTAGTTCTTCATGACCTATGTTCTTCCGTTCACCGAGATCGATCTGTCGGACCTCGAGGAGGTCGGCGGCAAGAACGCCTCTCTGGGAGAGCTGATCCGCAATCTGGACTCGGCCGGTGTGCAGGTCCCGGGCGGTTTCGCCACGACAGCCACCGCCTTCCGGGAGTTCCTCCGGGTGGATGGGCTCGACGGGCGGATCGTCGAGGTCCTCGAAGGCCTGGACACCACCGACGTGGGCACCCTCGCCCGGGCGGGATCCCGGATCCGGTCCCTGATCCAGCAGGCGCCGCTGCCGGCCGCGCTCGAGGCCGCCATCCGCACGGCCTACGAGGAGCTGGCCGGCTCCCAGCCCGACGGTGCGGAGGTGTCCTGGGCGGTGCGCTCCAGCGCGACCGCGGAGGATCTTCCGGATGCCTCCTTCGCAGGCCAGCAGGAGACGTTCCTGAACGTGCGCGGGGTGGAGAGCGTGCTGGCGGCGGTCAAGGACGTCTTCGCCTCCCTTTACAACGACCGGGCGATCGCCTACCGGGTCCACCATGGCTTCGCCCACGCCGAGGTGGCGCTCTCGGCCGGGGTGCAGCGGATGGTGCGCTCCGACGTCGGGGCCTCGGGGGTGATGTTCACCATGGACACCGAGTCCGGGTTCACCGACGCGGTGTTCATCACCTCCTCCTACGGGCTGGGCGAGGCGGTGGTGCAGGGGGCGGTGAACCCGGACGAGTTCTACGTCCACAAACCGGCCCTGGCCGCCGGCCGGCCGGCGGTGCTCAAGCGCGGACTGGGGGAGAAGGCCCTGCAGATGACCTACACGGAGTCCCGGGCACTCGGGGAGACCGTCGGGTTCGTCCCCGTGCCGCCCGAGCAGCGCGCCCGGTTCAGCCTCACCGACGCGCAGGTGGAGCAGCTGGCCCGCTACGGCGTGGCCATCGAGGCCCACTACGGGCGCCCGATGGACATCGAATGGGGCCTGGACGGGGCCGACGGGCGCCTCTACATTCTGCAGGCCCGCCCCGAGACGGTCGTCTCGCGCCGGGCGGCGGGCACCGTCTCCCGCTACCGGCTCCACGAGACGGCCCGGGTGCTGGTCGAGGGGCGGGCGATCGGTCAGCGCATCGGCGCCGGCCAGGTCCGGGTGCTCACCTCGATCGAGCAGATGGCCTCCTTCCAGGCCGGTGACGTGCTGGTCGCCTCGATGACCGACCCGGACTGGGAGCCGATCATGAAGAAGGCCGCCGCGATCGTCACCGACCGCGGAGGGCGCACCTGCCACGCGGCGATCATCGCCCGGGAACTGGGAATCCCTGCGGTGGTCGGGGCCGGGGACGCCACCGCGGTCCTGGGCGAGGGCGCTGCGGTGACGGTCTCCTGTGCCGAGGGCGAGGCGGGCCTGGTCTATACGGGCCTGCTGGACTACACCGTGGAGGAGACTGCCCTGGGCTCCATGCCGGAGGCGCCGCTGAGAATCATGATGAACGTGGGCACCCCCGAGCAGGCGTTCAGCTTCGCGCAACTGCCCCATCACGGGGTGGGGCTGGCGAGGCTGGAGTTCATCATCAACCGCCAGATCGGCATCCACCCCCTGGCACTGCTCGCGCTGGAGAACGGCTCCCCGGAGCTGGACCCCGGTGTCGCCGGGCAGATCCGGGAGCGGATCGCCGCCTACGACGGCCCGCGCGACTTCTACGTCAAGCGACTGGCGGAGGGGATCTCCATGATCGCGGCGGCCTTCGCGCCGGAACCGGTGATCATCCGGCTCTCGGACTTCAAGTCCAACGAGTACGCCAACCTGCTCGGTGGCCCGGAGTTCGAACCGGCCGAGGAGAACCCCATGCTCGGGTTCCGCGGTGCCTCCCGGTACCTCTCGCCAGTGTTCCGAGAAGCCTTCGAGCTGGAGTGCGAAGCCGTTCGCCTCGCACGCACCACCATGGGCCTGACCAACATCAAGCTCATGGTCCCCTTCGTGCGCACCCTCGCCGAGGCCGAGGGGGTGGTGGAGCTCCTGGCCGCCAACGGCCTGCGCCGTGGTGAGGAGGGTCTGGAGATCGTGATGATGTGCGAGCTGCCCGCCAACGCCCTGCTGGCCGAGGAGTTCCTGGAGCACTTCGACGGGTTCTCCATCGGCTCCAACGACCTCACCCAGCTCACCCTGGGCCTGGACCGCGACTCCGCCCTCGTGGCCTCCTCCTTCGACGAGCGTGACCCGGCCGTGAAGAAGCTGCTGGGAATGGCGATCACCGCCTGCCGGGCGAAGGACAAGTACGTCGGGATCTGCGGGCAGGGCCCCAGCGACCACCCGGAGCTCGCCCGGTGGCTGCTGGAGCAGGGCATCGACTCCGTCTCGCTGAACCCCGACGCCGTCGTGGACACCTGGCTGGCCCTGGCCCGCACCGCACCCCAGCCCAGCGTGTGAGGGTCCGCCCGTCCCGCACGCCCCGTGTGGTGCGGAACGGGCACCGCATGGGAGGCACACCACGAGAGAGGCACACCATCCAGTGACCGACACCTGCCCGGTGGCGTTCTTCCTGTCGGACAGCACCGGGATCACCGCCGAGACCCTGGGCAACACCCTGCTCACGCAGTTCCCGGCCCAGCGATTCGAGCGCCATACCGTGCCGTTTCTCACCACCGACGAGCAAGCCCGCCACCTCGTGGCCCAGATCGACGCGGTGGTGGCCGCCGGGCGGGTGGCGGTGGTGTTCTCCACCGTTATCGACCCCGGCGTCCGTGCGGTCCTGTCCGGCGGCCAGGGCTTCCTCGTGGACCTGTTCGGGACCCACATGCCCCAGCTCGAGAGCGCCCTGCACGCCACGGCGAGCTTGCAGCCGGGCCGGGCTCACGGGCTCGGGGACGCCCTGCGATACAAGTCCCGAATGAGCGCGGTCGAATACGCCATGGAGCACGACGACGGACAATCCATTCGCGCGCTGGAACGGGCGCAGCTGATACTCATCGCCCCCTCCCGCTGCGGCAAGACCCCCACCAGCATGTATCTGGCCCTGCAGCACGGCATCCGCACTGCCAACTTCCCGCTGGTGGATGAGGACTTCGACCGTCGATCTTTGCCCGCACCTATTGCTCCCTATGCTCACAAGTGTTTCGGGCTGACCTCGCAATCCCTGAGACTGAGCCAGGTCCGGCAGGAACGACGCCCCGGAACGGTATACGCCTCCCTGACCCAGTGCACCTGGGAGCTACGCAACGCCGAGGAGATGTACGCCCTCAACCGCATCCCCCACCTCAACTCGGCCTCCATGTCGGTGGAAGAAATCTCGGCCACCATCCTGCAGCACATGGGAATCCAAGGACACGATCCTGCCTGACCTCGCCCTTCGGCTCGTCAGGCGGAGACAGCCCACCAGTACCACGGCAGGCGAAGGCCGCGTATGCGCATCCCTCCGATGTCGCTGTTCGCTGGGAAAGCGCCTCCGCCCCGTACTGCTTTCCGTATGGCCGGGTCCACATGGGCCAGCCCTGCACTGACCACACCGCTGACGTCTGCACCCAGTACGGCGAGCAGCACCAGGCCGTCGCCACCCAGTTCCAGTCCGTGGGCGGGCGGGCCCACTTCCACGGCCCCGCCCGCACCCCGAAGTGTTTCGAGGGCAACTCCATGATTAGAACCATGATTGCCACTCCCGGCGATGGTGCCGTCCTCGTGGTCGATGGCGGCGGTTCCCGGAATGGCGAGCTGATGGGCGGCACCATGGGTATGACCGCTTCGGACAACGGGAGGCCGGCGTGGTCGTCCACGGGGCCAACCGCGACCGCGGCGAACTGGCCGCCCTCCCGATCGGGGTGAAGGCCTGGGCGGCAATCCGCGCTGGTCCAGCAGGAACGGCAGCGGGCAGCAGGATGTCGAGAACACCATCGGGGCGCCACCTTCCGCCCCGGAGCCACCGTCTACTGCGACGACGGCATCCTCGTCGAACGCTGATCTGCATCCGACGGGGCGCCCCCGCCGACCGCCACTCTTCCGCTGGGGACATCTCGTGCGTAGAGGCAGCACATGGACCTCCCCCCTTGAGGTGACCAGGGCTGGGCACCCTGCGCTCTGCATAAAGCCAGCTACCGGTTGAGCAAGGCAGTTCTCACATTTGCTCGAGCTTCTGTCTTGTCGACGTGCCGTTGCGAAGCTGCCGTCAGGGCCCCTGGAGCCATCCTCGTGCGTGCAACCATGATGAGCACAGTGCCGGCCAGACCTCGGGTCCCCCGGCGCCCTGGGCCAGTCCGAGGCCGTGAGTCCCTTCGGGAAAGACGTGCAGGGCGTGGGGCACACCCGCTTGTGCAAGCGCTTGGGCCAAGAGATAGGAGTGCTGGACCGGCACCGAGGGGTCGTCGGCGGTGTGCCAGATGAAGAACGGTGGAGCCGCCGCAGTCACCAGACGGTCCAGGGATGTCGCTGCCCGTGCCTCGGTACTAGGGGTGGTGCCCAGAAGCTCCCGCTGACTGCCCTTGTCGGTGTCGAGTTCCATGGACACCACCGGATAACAGAGGATCACCGCCTCGACTCGCTCGGGATCCGAGGGTGATGCGGTCAGGGCGGCATGGCCGGCCAGGTGCCCACCTGCGGAGGACCCCAACAGGGCGATTCGCTCCACACCGGTCGCACGGATCCGGCGAATCTCGGCCCGTACCGCTTCCAGCGGAGCCGGGTGTGCGGTGTGCACCGGGTAACGGAACACGCTCGATGAGAGGCCGAGTCGACTGAGCCACTCGGCAATGGGTTCCGCCTCGTTGTCCGCGTAACCGGCGTATCCACCTCCGGGAAGGACGATGACGTGCATGGCCAAGTCCGGGCCGGCGGGGAGTGTGCCGGCCCGGATCGACGCGACAGAACGATCCGCCGAGGACTGTGGTGAGTTCATGGCTTCAGCATCCCAGAACCGATGCTTCATATCGTCGTAGGCCGCGCAGGAGGCGTTGTGCCTAGGGCTCTGGAGTGCAGCCGTCGCCGTATGTGCTGCGGTTTCGAACCTCTGCAGGGGGTTGACCTCGGCCCTCTTGCTCTACGCGACATACCAGTGCCCAGGCTCCTAGTGTTGACTGTCAACAGTTGCCAGGAGTAACGTGATGCGCGGCACATTCCGCCGACGGCTTCAGGCAAGGATCCGCATCGCATGTTCTCTTCCCGACTGGGCTGTTCGTCCATCAGTTTCCGGCACCAGCCGCTGCCCGAGGCGCTGCGCACCATCGGCGGTCTCTGCTTCGAGGAGATCGATCTGGGCGCCCTGCCCGGGGTCTGCGATCACGTCCCCTACGTGCTGGACGCCGCCGCCGTGGAACAGGTCGCCGCCGCCGTGAACAACTCGGGTCTGCGCGTGCGCTCGGTCAATGGGGACGTCGGGGACCTCAACGCGGTGCTGGACGAGCACCAGCGCGCACAGCGCGCCGAGCACTTGGACATGCTTCTGGAGCTTACGGCCGCGGTGGGTGCTGAGGCCCTGGTCCTGCCCTGCGGTGCGCTCGAGCACGAGCCGGTCCGGTCCCTCGAGGAGGACATCCGCACGGTGGCCGCGGAACTGGCCGAGGCGTCCCATCGGGCGGCTGCCGCCGGTGTCGAGCTGTGGTGCGAGTCGTTGCACTTCTTCCGTCTGTGTTGGAACACCGAGCGTGCCCAGCGGTTGACGGAGGCGTTGGAGGGCACCGGCGTGGGTGTGGTCATGGACTTCAGCCACATCGTCGCCTCCGGCGGGGACCCGGTGCGCTTCGTCGAGACCTTCGCCGACCGGATCACGCACGTGCACCTGCGCGACGCCACCGCCGGCAACATCAACTTGAGCATCGGCAACGGCGAGGCCGACTTCGCCGCCGGCCTGCGGGCTCTCGAACGCCTCGGATACACCGGCCACTTCTCGCTCGAGCTCGAGACCCGCGACGTCACCCACGACCAGCGCCCCGCGGCCACCCGCGCGGCCGCCGAGTACATCTCCTCCCTGCTGTAAGACCCATCCTCACTCACCCCTAGGAGCACCATGTCGACCGTCCAGCGCACCGCCGTCATCACCGGAGCCACCTCCGACAAGGGCATTGGCATGACCACTGCCCGCCGTTTCGCCCGTGAAGGATGGGGGGTGGTGATCCTGGACCTCGACGGCGAGAAGTCCGCCCGAGTCGCCCAGGACATCAGGCAGGAGTGCGGCGTGCCGGCCTTCGGCCACGCGATCGACGTCGCCGTCGAGTCCTCCGTGACCGCTGCGCACGACGCGGTGGCCGCCGAGGTCACCGCCGGCAACCTGCCGCCAGTGGGGGCGGTGGTCAACATCGCCGGGATCACCTCACCGGTCCCGTTCCTGGAGACCACCCTCGAGCTGTGGCACAAGGTCATGGACGTCAACGCCACCGGCACCTACCTGGTCACGAAGGCGTTCCTGCCCGAGATGATCGAGCAGGGTTGGGGTCGGGTCGTGAACATGTCCTCCGTGTCCGCCCAGCGTGGCGGCGGGGTCTTCGGCAAGGTCCCCTACTCCGCGGCGAAGGCCGCCGTCCTGGGCTTCACCAAGGCGCTGGCCCGCGAGCTGGGTACGACCGGTGTCACGGTCAATGCGGTGACCCCCGGTGCCGTGGACACCAACATCCGCGTGGGCAGCACCGACGAGCAGGAGGCAGCCATCGCGGCCGGCATCCCGGTCGGGCGCACGGCCACCACCGAGGAGATCGCCGCGTCCATCACCTTCCTCGCCGCCGAGGACTCGGCCTACCTGACCGGGGTGACCCTCGACATCAACGGTGGAAGCCACATGCACTGACGCGGTCCGTCCGCTTCGTGTCCGCCGCCTCCCCGCAACCGCGGGGAGGCGGCGGCACCACCTTCCAGGAGACACCATGCACGGTCCGGCCCGCTCCCGCCCTTCCGCTTCGCCCCACCGCCGGGGATCGACGGGGGTGCGGGTCCACGAGGTGTCCGACCTGCGGGTGGGCGACGTCGTCGAGATCCGGCTCTGGGACACGGTGCGCCACCGGGGAGCGGTCGACGTGGTCTGTCCCCGGCTGGGAGTGCTGTGGATCCTGGACGGTCCCCTGGGCGAGCGGACACTGATCCTTGCTTGCGAGTACACCATCTGGAAGATGCCGCGTCCCGCGCGCGCCCGGTGAGCAGTGCAGGCACAGGATCGCTTGGCGTGCCACGACAAGCGGTGAGGGCCGGACGGAGAAGTTCTCCGTCCGGCCCTCGCTGCTGTTGCTGGTTCCCTGGTGTGTTCAGCCGACGGCTTCGGTGCGGCGGGGGTGGAGCAGGGACCGGACCTTCTCGGCGATCTTGGCGGTGGAGACCCCGTAGCGGTCGTTGAGGGTGGGCAGGGCGCCGGCGTCGAGGAACTCGTCGGGCAGGCCCACGGGGGTGATCTGCCGCAGCACCCCGTCGCGGACCGCGGTGTGGGCGACCGCGTCGAAGAGCCCGCCGATGACGGTGTGGTTCTCGCAGGTGAGCACCAGCCGGTCCTTGGCGAGCTCGGCCAGGATGGTCGCCTCGTCCAGGGGCTTGAGGGTGGGCACGTGCAGCACGGCGACGTCGACCTTGTCGGCTTCCAGGGCCTTGGCGGCCTCCAGGGCGCGCTCGGTCATCAGGCCGGTGGAGATCAGCAGGACCTCGGCCCCGTCGCGGAGGAGCTTGGCCTTGCCGAGCTCGAAGGTGTAGTCGTACTCGTCGAGCACCCGGGGCACCTTTCCCCGCAGGATCCGCATGTAGGTGGGTCCGTCGTGGGCGGCCAGCTGGGGGACGGCCTGCTCGATGTCCACCGCGTCGCAGGGGTCCACGATGGTGAGGTTGGGCATGCCTCGCAGGATCGCGACGTCCTCGGTGGCCTGGTGGGAGGGCCCGTAGCCGGTGGTGAGCCCGGGTAGGGCGCAGACCATGTTCACGTTGAGGTTCGCCTCGGCGATGTCCAGGCACAGGAAGTCGTAGGCCCGGCGGGTGGCGAACACGGAGTAGGTGGAGGCGAACGGCACGAAACCCTCCATGGCCAGCCCGGCGGCAGCCCCCAGTAGGGCTTGTTCGGCCATGCCGACCTGGTAGAACCGGTCGGGCATCGCATCGCGCAGGATGTGCAGGTCGGTGTACTTGGCCAGATCGGCCGACAGGCCCACGATCCGCTCGTCGCGCTCGGCCAGCTCCACCAGGGCGTGACCCAGGGGCGCCGCGGTGGTCCGCTGGCCCTCCTTGGCGAGGGAGGCGCTCATCGCATCGGAGGTCAGTCTCTTCTTCTGCGGGGTGTTCGGGGTGGTGTTCATGCCTGGGACGACTCCTTCAGTCGGTCGTGGGCCGTCTTCCACTCATCGGCGGCGACGGTCATGAAGTGCAGCTTCTCCCGGTTCTCCAGGAAGTCCACGCCCTTGCCGAGCTTGGTGTTGGCGATCAGGCACCGCGGCTGGCCGGCGTCGATGGTCCGCAGTTCCTCCAGGGCGGTGAGGACGGCGGCGACGTCGTTGCCGTCGACCCGGCGGGTGATCCAGCCGAAGGCCTCGAACTTGCCCTCGACGGGTTCCATGCCCAGCATGTCCTGGCTCTTGCCGTCGGCCTGCTGGTCGTTGAAGTCCACGATCGCGATGAGGTTGTCGAGCTGGTGGTGGGCGGCCACGGCCGCGGCCTCCCAGGTGGAGCCCTCGTTGAGCTCGCCGTCGGAGAGGATGTTGTAGACGAATGCCGGGTTGTTCTTGCGCTTGAGTCCCAGGGCCACCCCGTTGGCGACGACCAGGCCGTGACCCAGCGACCCGCCGGAGATCTCCACCCCGGGGGTGTAGGAGGCCATCGCCGACATCGGCAGCCGGGAGTCGTCGGTCGCGTAGGTCTCCAGCTCCTCCAGCGGCAGGAACTTCGCCTCGGCCAGTGCGGCGTAGAGGGCGATCGCGTAGTGCCCGATCGAGAGCAGGCAGCGGTCGCGTCCCTCCCATTCGGGGTCCTCCGGGCGCAGGTTGAGCTGGTCGGCGTAGAGCACCGCCAGCACGTCGGCGATGTCCAGGGCCTGACCGATGTAGCCCTGGCCCTGCACCTCGCCCTGGATCAGCGCGTTGGTGCGGATGCGGAAAGCCGCCTCCTTGACCCGGGCCAGACGCTCGGGATCGACCGGAATCGGTTCGCTGGTTGTTGTCATGAGCTTCACCTCGAGTGATGTGGGGTGTGGGGCGAGTGATGGGTGCGAGGGGATTGCAAGGACCTGCGTCCACGGCGCCGTTCGGCGCCAGCGGGGCCTTTTCACCCGGATCGGCCCCTGTCGCTCCGGGTGCTGCTCAACCGCCGACATCGCTACTGGGAATGAGAACAACGTCTTATGTTGATGGTTGACTGTTAACAGTGAAGCACGTCACGTTCTTTGCCGCAAGCGATCGGACTCCCTAGGTCCGGGTGCCGGAGCCGGTGCCCCGGCACGGCAGCCGACTGCTGTACTTGCGACAGCGCACCGTCAACGGTTAACCGGCACGTATGATCAAGACATAGCTGGATCAGCCCAGAGGCATTTCTTCGGGTGCCGGTCGGTGGGGCGGGCGCAGAGGAGGCGCGCAAGGCGTCGAGTCTTCCTGCGCCAAGATCCCTGCACGGGGTGGCCAGCGCTCCTCGCGCCAGAGACCTACAACTGCAGCCTTTCCCCCTCCCGAGCTCATGAAGGACGGCCCCGATGACCACTCAGACAGCGGCCCTGGCCGGACTGGCCAAGGTGAATCTGCGCCAACAGGCTCTGACGGCGCTGCGCCGTGCCATCACCACCGGCGAACTCCCCCCGGGCACTCATCTGGTGGAGACGGACCTGTCCGAGCAGCTGCAGATCAGCCGAGGCACCCTGCGCGAGGCTATGCGCCAGCTCCAGCAGGAAGGCCTCATCGCAGCCGGCGCCCGTGGCCGGCTGGCCGTACGCAGTCTGGACGCCAAGGAGATCCTCGACATCTTCGCTGTCCGCGCTGCCCTCGAGTCCCTGGCGGTCCGCACACTGAGTCAAGCGGAGCATCGTGATGCGGCCGTCGCCACGCTGCGTGACGCGGTGCGTGCCATGGAGGAGGCCGTGGACCACACGCTGGAGGAGCGCATCGAGGCCGACCTGAACTTCCACCGCACCCTGTGCCAGCTCACCGGCAACGCCATGCTCCTGCACTCCTGGCAAGCTCTCGAAGGCTCCATCCGGATGTCGTTCATGTGGGCCGGCATGGAACGAGCGGTCGGCAACATGCGCGTGGACCGGCACACCGCCATCGTCGACGTCGTCGCCGCCGGAAACGCCGCGACAGCCGCTGACTACATGCTCACCCACATGGACGAAGCCGCCACCAACCTGGTCGCTTGACCACTCGCGCAGCACGCACAGCACCAGCTGCCGCCTCAGCCACGATGCTTCTCGGAGCTGGTATTCCCGAGGAACCAGCACGACGCTGAAATGGCCGGAACCGTGGACATCGACCGGTTCAGGCAGCGTGACCTGCCGGGGCATCGACCTGGTTCGCCAGTCGTCCCGAAGTGTTCCTGCCCCTGGCACGAGACCATGCCCGCACCTGTGTACTCGGCGCGGACACGACTCGACGACCGCCGTCACGGGTACCGACGAAGCTTTCAGGGCCAACCTGCCATGCCCGGGTGCCTTTTCCCTGGTTCGACCCAACCTGCCATAGGCAATTTGGTCATGCGCTGACATCACCCCTTGCGCCCTGAGCGTGGCCCGTGTCACACTTCACGAAACGCTTCGTTGACTGTTAACAGTCAACGGGTGGAAAAGCTCCACACGGCCGGTTTCCGGCCGTCGGGGACAGTGCAACCGGGGTCACCGTGCGAGTCTTCCCGCCGCCACCCCAGAACACCGTGGGCAGGCACCTGAACGCCGTGACAGATGTCGCCGCCGCCGAGCCGCTCACCGTCCATTTCACGGCAAGACTTCGTTCCTCGAACTACGGGAAGGTTTACCCCCATGAAGCTGAACACAGTGCGACCCAACGCCAAGCGACGTGTCCGTTCCAGCGTCCTCGCGATCGCCGTCGTTGCCGGCCTGTCCCTGGCAGGCTGCGGAGGCGGCGAGGAGGGCGCCAGCAAGCAGCTTCTGCTCGGCCACGGCGCCAGCCCGACCAACCCCCGGTCCGAGGCCGCCACGTTCTTCGCCGAGCAGGTGGCCGAGAACACCGAATCCGCAGTGACGGTCCAGGTCCAGGGCGCGGAGCAGCTCGGCTCGGATGCCGAGATGATGGTCTCCCTGGCGTCCGGCAGCCTGGACATGACCGCCAATTCGCAAGGAGTGGTGTCCACCAACGTTCCCGAAGTGGCGCTGTTCGGACTTCCGTTCCTCTTCGAGTCCTCGAAGCACGCGCACACCGTCGTTGACGGCCCCATCGGGGACGAGATCGCCGCCAAGGCAGAGGAGGAGGGATTCAAGGTTCTCGCGTGGTGGGACAACGGCATTCGTCACATCACCACCGGTGACACTCCGATCAACACTCCCGAGGACGTGGCCGGTCTGAAGATCCGCACCCCCGAAGACCCGATGACCATCGACATCTTCAACGCCCTGGACGCGAACCCGACGCCGATGGCCTTCAATGAGCTGTACCTGGCGCTTCAGCAGGGTGCTGTGGACGGGCAGGAGAACCCGATCCCGAACATCCACGCGAACGCACTTCACGAGGTCCAGGACCACCTCGCCCTGACTGGGCACAAGTACGAAGTGACTCCTCTGATCATCAGCACGACCGCCTGGGATTCCCTGTCTGCGGAACAGCAGGAAGCCGTGCAGACGGCTGCTGACGAGGCCCGTGACATGCAGCGGGACCTGATGGAGGAGCAGACCGAGGAACTGCGCACGGAGCTCGAGGACTCCATGGAGATCACCACGCCCGAGCTCGCCCCGTTCCGGGAGGCGACGACGGACGTGTACGAGAAGTGGTCCGCCGACTACCCCGAGTTCGTCGAGCAGATCGTCGACGAGGCCGACGCCACCCGGGCGGATTTCGAGGGCTGACCCGATGACACAACAACCCGACCCCGAACACGTCGAAGCGGACTGGGATCCGGACAACCCGCAGCCCATCGCCCAACCCGATCCGTTCAGCCTGGTGACGGACAGGATCAATCTCTGGGCCACCTACCTGGGTGGGGTGGTGTCCATTCTCGCCTTCGTGGTGATCGGCGTTCTGCTCCTGGTCGCCGTGATCCTCCGGTTCGCGTTCAACACCAGCCTGGGGTTCGCCGTGGAGATTCCGGCGTTCGCCTTCCCGTGGTTGATCGCCGGCGGGGTGGTCGCCGCGATGGGACGTGGCGGCCACCTGGCGGTGGACTACTTCGCCAACAAGCTGGCGGACCGCAACCGCCGCTACCTGGACATTTTCGTCTGGGCGGTGTCGACCCTGACCCTGGGGTTCCTCGTCTACATCTCCACGCTGATGATCCGCCCGTACATGGGGCAGAGCTCGCCCATCCTCGGACTGCCCATGATGATCAGCTACGGCGCCTACATCTACATGGCTGTCAGTCTGACAGTGCAGGCCGCCGCGCGCCTCTTTGCGGCTTTCCGGGGCAACGTCCCGCATCCGAAGGGAATCGTCAATGTTTGAGGTCGTCGTAGCGATCGCCCTGTTCCTCGTGCTGCTGCTGCTCAGCATCCCGGTGTCCTTCGCCCTGCTGATGGCAACGCTGGCCGGTATCGCCCTGGTGGGCACTGCTCCGCTGCAGATCGTGGCCCAGCAGTCCTTCGCCCCGGCCTCGAACTTCCTGTTCCTGGCGATCCCATTCTTCATCCTCACGGCCGATCTACTGGCGAGCGGGAAGCTGGGTCAGACCGTGATCGGTCTGGCGACCAAGGTGATCGGCCGGTTCCGAGGCGGCGTCGGGCATGCGAGCGTGGCCACCTCGGTGGTGTTCTCCGGTGTGTCGGGCTCGGCCGTGGCCGATGCGTCGGGCCTCGGCTCGGTCCTGATCCCCTGGAGCAAGAAGGTGGGCTATCCCGCGCCCTTCAGCGCTGCGGTCAACGCGTCTTCCTCGGTCATCGGCGTCATTCTGCCGCCGTCCATTCCGATGATCCTGTTCGCCGCCACCTCCGGCGTCTCGGTCGCAGCGATCTTCCTCTCCGGCCTGATTCCCGGATTGTTGCTGGCCACCGCCTACTTCATCGTCTGCTGGGGGGTGGCCGTCAAACAGGGCTTCCCCCGCATCAAAATGAAGTTCACCAAGAAGAACCTTCTGAAGGATGTGTTCCTCGCGCTACCGGCCCTTTTGATGCCGATCATCATGATCCGCGTGGTCCTGCTCGGCGGTATCGCGACGGTCACCGAAGTCGCAGTGCTCTCCGCGGTCTACGCCCTGCTGATCCGTCTGATGTACCGCGACATCTCCCTGAAGGGCATCATCCACTCGATGATCAACACCGCCGCCGCCACCGGCGTCGTCATGCTGCTGATCATGATGTCCGAGGCACTCAGCTGGTTCCTGACGGTGCAGCAGGCCCCCCAGCTACTCGCGCAGAACGTGCTCGAGAACGTGGCCTCGCCCATCGTCATCCTGTTGCTCATCAACCTGCTGCTGCTGGTCGTCGGCGCGTTCCTGGACATGTCACCGGCCATCCTGCTGCTCACCCCGGTGCTGCTGCCGATCTCCACCGCGATCGGACTCGACCCCATCCAGCTCGGCCTGATCATGATCCTCAATCTCGGGATCGGCCTGTTCACACCACCGGTGGGCACCACCCTGTACATCTCGACCTCGATCGGGAAGATCCCGATCGAGCAGACGGTGAAGGCGTTGGTCCCCTTCTACGCGGTATCGGTGCTGTGCCTCCTCGCCGTGACCTTCATCCCGGCGTTGACGAGCCTCGGAAGATGAGCACGACCCTAGCGGGCCCGGCACGCCCTTGCCGATGAAAGGCGGCGTGCGCCAGTGGCGCGGTCGGTGACCGTGCTCCTGGTGACCGACGCACGGCCGGCCCCGGGGCCCGGATGCCTTCCGGGTCCCGGGTCCGGCCATTCCGGAGCTGCTCGGGCAACGACGAGCTCCAAGGAGAAAAGAACAGGGTGATGACAAAGATCTTCAACGATCCCAGCGAGTTCAGTGACGACCAGCTTGCCGGGTTCGTGGACCTGTACGCCGACCGCCTTCGGGAGGTGCCGGGCGGAGTGGTCGCGCTGCGCTCAGGGGACCCGCAGGTGGCGGTCGTCGTCGGAGGGGGCTCCGGCCACTACCCGGCCTTCGCCGGTCTGGTCGGGCCCGGCTTCGCCGCCGGGGCAGTGGCGGGGAACATCTTCACCTCGCCATCGGCCGCCCAGGTGTACTCGGTCGCCAAGGCTGCCGATCAGGACCGGGGGTGATACTCACTTTTGGCAACTATGCCGGCGACAACATGAAGTTCGGCATCGCCGCCCGCCAGCTCAACGATGAAGGGATCGACACCCGGATCGTGGTGGTCACCGACGACATCGCCTCGGCCGCAGAAGAGGACAAGCGCCGGGGCATCGCCGGGGACTTCACCGTCTTCAAGGCCATGGGCGCCGCCGCGGCAGCCGGCCTGGAGCTCGCCGAGGTCGAATGGGTGGGTCACGCCGCCAACGACTCCACCCGGACTCTGGGTGTGGCCTTCAGCGGATGCACCATGCCCGGGGCTCGACAGCCGTTGTTCACCGTGCCAGAGGGGCACCTGGGGCTGGGTCTCGGCCTCCACGGCGAGCCCGGGATCCGGGACGAACCGCTGCCCACCGCCCACGAGCTGGCGCAGACTTTCGTCTCCGCGATACTCGAGCACGCCCCAAGCAGTGCGGGAGACCGCATCGGCGTCATCCTCAACGGCCTGGGCACCACCATGTACGTAGAGCTGTTCGTCCTGTGGGGAGCCATCGCCCCCCTGCTGCGCGAACGCGGCTACCAGATCGTCGACCCCGAGGTCGGCGAACTGGTTACGAGCCTGGACATGGGCGGTTGCTCTCTGACCCTTTTCTGGCTCACCGACGAGCTCGAGACCTACTGGACGGCCGACGCCTGCACCCCCGCCTACCGCAAACAACGGGCACCCCTGCAAGCCCTCGATCCAGCCGCCCAGGACACCGCGGTCGGTGCGGTGGATCCTCGGCAGGTGCCCACCCCGGGCTGTGCCTCGAAAGAACTCGCCGACAACGTCCTGGTCGGGCTGCGCACAGTCCACGCCACGCTTAAGGAGCGCGAGAGTGAGTTGGGTGCCATCGACGCCGTGGCCGGCGACGGCGACCACGGCCGAAGTATGGTCAAGGGCGCCACGGCCGCCCTGAAAGCCGCCGAGGAAGTAGACGGCCGCGCCGGAGCCGGATGGATGCTGCGCCTCGCCGGCAGCGCATGGGCCGCCCGCGCCGGTGGGACTTCCGGAGTCCTGTGGGGAGCGGCGCTGGAAGCGGCCGGTCGCACACTGTCCGACGAGGCGGACGCCTTCGACCGGCAGGACCGCGCGCAAGCAGCCGACAACTTCGCGCGCGCCGTCCAAGACCTTGGGGGCGCCTCGGTGGGGGACAAGACGCTGCTGGACGCCCTGATCCCGTTCACCACGGAACTGAGCGCCTCGCTGCAGCGCACCCGCGAGCTCGTGGAGGCCCGGCGTGTGGCGGCCGAAGTCGCCGGCCGCCAGGCGGCAGCGACCGCTGACCTCACGCCCAGGGTCGGCCGGGCCCGACCACTGGCCCAGAGGATTCTGGGGACCCCCGACGCCGGCGCCACCTCGATGGCGCTGATCCTGACGGCCGTTGGCCAGGATCCTGACGTTCTCGACCATGTCGATGTGAAAGTAGAGACGAAATGATGGCCGAGCAGAAGCTGCGGATCGTGATCGGCGGCGACGACGCCGGATTCGACTACAAGGAGGCCCTGCGCCGGGATCTGGAGGCCGACGACCGCGTGGAGAGCGTGGTGGACGTCGGGGTCTCGGAGACGGAGAACACGGACTACCCGCACGTGGCCGTCGACGCCGCCCGGAAGGTCGCCGCCGGTGAGGCCGACCGTGCGCTGCTGATCTGCGGCACGGGCCTGGGCGTGGCGATCTCGGCGAACAAGGTGCCCGGGATCCGGGCCGTGACCGCCCACGACTCCTACTCGGTGGAGCGCTCGGTGCTCTCCAACAACGCCCAGGTGCTGTGCATGGGTCAGCGGGTCGTCGGCCTGGAGCTGGCCCGGCGCCTGGCCAAGGAGTGGCTGGGCTACACCTTCGACACCACCAGCGCCTCCGCGGCCAAGGTCGAGGCCATCACCGACTACGAGAAC
>NZ_JBISWJ010000084.1:0-18242 GCF_044462225.1 Kocuria kalidii
GCGCCGGCGTGCGTACGGGCTCTCGGTCACGGATCCGCTCAGAAGGCCGGTCCGGCGACCTCGGTGGGCAGCCCGACCACGGGCGCCTCCTCCTCGATCTCCTCCACGGCGTCCGGGTCGGCGACGACGCCGAGCTTCACCAGGATCCGGCGCTCGATCTCCTCGGCCAGCTCCGGGTTGTCCTTGAGGAACCGGCGCGAGTTCTCCTTGCCCTGTCCGAGCTGGTCGCCCTCGTAGGTGAACCACGCCCCGGACTTCTTCACGATGCCGTGCTCCACGCCCATGTCGATGAGCCCGCCCTCGGTGGAGATGCCCTCCCCGTACAGGATGTCGAACTCGGCCTGCTTGAAGGGCGGGGCCATCTTGTTCTTGACGATCTTGGCCCGGGTCCGGTTGCCCACCGGGTTGGCCCCGTCCTTGAGGGTCTCGATGCGGCGCACGTCCACGCGGACCGAGGCGTAGAACTTCAGCGCCTTGCCGCCGGTGGTGGTCTCGGGGCTGCCGAAGAACACCCCGATCTTCTCGCGCAGCTGGTTGATGAAGATCGCGGTGGTGTTCGAGTGCGAGAGCCGGCCGGTGATCTTGCGCAGCGCCTGGCTCATGAGGCGGGCCTGCAGACCCACGTGACTGTCACCCATCTCGCCCTCGATCTCGGCCTTGGGGACCAGGGCCGCCACCGAGTCGATGACGATGATGTCGATGGACCCGGAGCCCACGAGCATGTCCATGATCTCGAGGGCCTGCTCGCCGGTGTCCGGCTGCGAGACCAGCAGGCTGTCGGTGTCCACGCCCAGCTTCTCGGCGTAGGCGGGGTCGAGAGCGTGCTCGGCGTCGATGAAGGCGGCGATCCCGCCGGCCTTCTGCACGTTCGCCACCGCGTGCAGCGCGACGGTCGTCTTGCCGGAGGACTCCGGGCCGTAGATCTCCACGACGCGTCCGCGCGGGAACCCGCCGATGCCCAGCGCGACGTCCATCGCGATGGATCCCGTGGGAATGGTCTCGATCTTGGTGGCCGGGCGGTCGCCCAGGCGCATGACCGAGCCCTTGCCGTAGTTCTTGTCGATCTGCGCGAGGACGGTCTCGAGCGCCTTCTCGCGGTCGCTGCCGAACTGCTGGTCGGCGCTCTGCTTGTTGCTGCCCTTGGCTGCCATGGTCCACCTCGTGTTCGGGGGGCTCCGCCGGTGCGGCGGAAGCCGTTTGCTGCTGCTGTTCTCGTGGTCCACGGTATCGCCGGGGTCGGACACCGTAACGCCTGCCGCGGGGCCTGGGGAGCGCCTGCGCCCACCCGTCCGGCACGGACCGGACTGTGCAGGCCGCACCACGTCTTCGAATATACCTTCGAAGCGGCTCCCGGTCCACGGGCACGCCGGGCGGAGCCGTGCGGATCAGCCGCGGGGCGGCCGGTCCGTGCCCCACCAGCGGGACTCCGGGACGTCCTGGGCCCGGCAGAGCGCGAACCACACGGTCCGGGGATCGACCCCGGACTCGAGGGCGTCGACGGCCGTGCGGTGGCCCAGCTCCCCGAGCACGAGGTCGCGGGCCAGCACCCTGCTGTAGCCCGGGCCGAACTCGTCGGCCATGAGCTGCCAGAAGCTGCTGAGCCTCATCGGCGCTCCCCCTCCTCCTGCTCCTGCTGTTGCTGCTGCTGCTGCTGACGGTCCGTGCTGCCGGTCCATCCTGCCACCCCGGCGGCCGGCCCCGCACATGCCGGAGGGCCCGGCGGTCCTGGGACCGACGAGCCCTCCGGGACGTCGCGGACGGGCGGCGGAGCGCCCGGGCGGATCAGCGGGCGCCGGCCGCGGCGGCCTCGCCGCCGTTGACCCGGCCGAACTCCCGCGAGTACTGCTCGGTGAGATCGCTGGGCACCGTGTCCGGGACCAGGAGGCCCTCGGCGTAGGCCAGGCGGTCGGCGACCTCGCGCAGCATCTGGGACATCGGGATGTCGAGAGCGGCGCAGATCGACGCGAGCAGCTCGGAGGAGGCCTCCTTCTGGCCGCGCTCCACCTCGCTGAGGTAGCCGAGGGAGACACGGGCGCTGTGGGAGACCTCTCGGAGGGTGCGCCCCTGGCGCTGCCGCACGCTGCGCAGAACCTCACCGATCTCCTGGCGCAGTACACCCATCTTCATGTCCTTCGTCTCGGTGCTGTCGTCCTCGTCCAGGCCCACGTCCTTCCAACGGACGACGCCATTGACGGACACGGGTTGCTTCGTCATGTGAATCGTTTGTCTCCTCGTGTGTGGGGCAGCGTCACCGCCTGGTACGGGCGGTGTCCCGGCGCCGGCCGGTCGACATCCTGACTTCGATCGGCTCAACTCGAGCCTGCGATCATTGCTAACCCCGCTGATGGTTCCATTCTTCCCCGCAGGAGGCACTTTTTCACTGGGAGTTGGCTGGGAGCCGCATCGCGGCGGCGAGCCGCTCGAGGGAGACCCGCACGGCGTCCGCGCGGATCGCCGCCCGCGTCCCGGTGGCGGCCAGCTCGTGGACGGCGGATCCGGTCGGTCCCGCGATGCCCAGGTACACCGTGCCCACCGCCTTGCCGTCGTGCGGGGCGGGGCCCGCCACGCCCGTCGTGGAGACGGCCCAGTCCGTGCCCAGCCGCCGCCGGGCGCCCTCGGCCATGGCGAGCGCGACGTCCGGGTCGACGGAGCCCCGCTCGGCCAGCAGCCGGGCCGGGACGCCGAGGACCTCGGTCTTCACGTGGTTCGAGTAGGACACGACACCGCCCTCGAAGCAGGCGGAGGCCCCCGGGACGTCGACGAGGGCGGCGGCGAGGGCGCCGCCCGTCAGGGACTCCGCGGTGCCGATCGTCAGCTCCCGCCGGACGGCCTCCTCGACGAGCGCCCGCGCGGCGGGCTGCGGGTCCGTCACGTCGTGTCCCGTCCGGACAGCGCCCGGCGGCGCAGCTGCACCGCCTTGACGACGTAGTCGACGCCGGTGACGACCGTCACCACCAGCGCCGCCCCCATGACGGTCCAGCCGAGCCACGGCCACCACGCACCCACGAGGGGCACCAGCGGGAGCAGCAGGAGCAGGAGCGCCACGGTCTGCAGGACCGTCTTGAGCTTCCCGCCCTTCGAGGCCGCCATGACCCCGTAGCGGATGACGACGAAGCGCAGGAGCGTGATCCCCCACTCCCGCACGAGGATCAGCACGGTCACCCACCACCAGAGCTCCCCGAGCATCGAGAGCACCACGAACGCGGCACCGGTCAGCAGCTTGTCCGCGATCGGGTCGGCGATCTTGCCGAAGCTCGTGATCAGCCCGCGCGCCCGGGCGATGTCGCCGTCGAGCTTGTCCGTGTACATGGCGACCGCGAAGACCGCCAGGGCGGCCCACCGCATGCCCAGGGAGTCCTCGCCCTGGGTGCCTCCGGCCCACAGGAACCAGACGAAGAAGGGCACCAGCACGATGCGCAGGGCGGTCAGCGCGTTCGGCAGGTTCAGGTTGGAGGCCTGGTCCGCGGGGCTCATGGTGTGCTCACTTCCTCGTGGTGCGTGGACGGGGTGGGGACGCGGCCGGCTCAGCGGCCGGTCAGCTGCCAGGCGTCCTCGGAGCCCTCCGGGTCCTCGGTCCCGTCGCCGTGGTCGGCCGCGGTCCGGGCCAGCGAGGCCTCGACCGGGTCCTCGCCGTAGTCCGCGGAGCCGCCCTGCGGCGCGGGCGGGTCCTCGCCCCGGAGCACGGCCAGGGTCGCGGCGAGGTCGTCGGGCTTGACGAGCACGTCGCGCGCCTTGGACCCCTCGGAGGGACCCACGACGCCGCGGGACTCCAGCAGGTCCATGAGCCGGCCGGCCTTGGCGAAGCCGACGCGCAGCTTCCGCTGGAGCATGGAGGTGGACCCGAACTGGGTGGTCACCACGAGCTCGGTCGCCTGCAGCAGGACGTCGAGGTCGTCCCCGATGTCCTCGTCGATGGTCTTCTTGGGCGCCTCCTGCACCACGTCCTGGCGGTAGTGGGCCGTCATCTGGCCCTTGACGTGGTCGACGACCTCGTGGATCTCCGACTCGGAGACCCAGGCGCCCTGCACGCGCATCGGCTTGGACGCGCCCATCGGCAGGAACAGGGCGTCGCCCTGGCCGATGAGCTTCTCCGCGCCGGGCTGGTCCAGGACCACGCGGGAGTCGGTGACCGAGGACGTCGCGAACGCCATCCGGGAGGGCACGTTGGCCTTGATGAGGCCGGTGACCACGTCCACCGAGGGCCGCTGGGTGGCGAGCACGAGGTGGATGCCCGCCGCCCGGGCCAGCTGGGTGATCCGCACGATCGCGTCCTCGACGTCGCGCGGGGCGACCATCATGAGGTCGGCGAGCTCGTCCACGATCACGAGCAGGTACGGGTAGGGCCGGATCACGCGCTTGGAGCCGGGCTCCGGCTGGACCTTGCCGTTGCGCACGGCCTTGTTGAAGTCGTCGACGTGCTTGTACCCGTAGTGCGAGAGGTCGTCGTAGCGCGCGTCCATCTCCCGCACGACCCACTGCAGCGCCTCGGCGGCCTTCTTGGGGTTGGTGATGATAGGGGTGATCAGGTGCGGCACGCCCTCGTAGGCGGTCAGCTCGACGCGCTTGGGGTCGACCATCACCATCCGGACCTCGTCCGGGGTGGCGCGCATCAGGAGCGAGACGATCATCGAGTTCACGAAGCTCGACTTGCCCGCGCCGGTGGCGCCGGCCACCAGGAGGTGCGGCATCTTCGCCAGGTTGGCCACCACGTAGCCGCCCTCGACGTCCTTGCCCACGCCCATGACCATGGGGTGCTCGGTCTTGCGGGCGTTGTGCGAGCGCAGGACGTCGCCCAGGGAGACGGTCTCGCGGTCGGTGTTCGGGATCTCGATGCCGATCGCGGAGCGCCCGGGGATCGGGGACAGGATGCGCACGTCCGCGGAGGCCACGGCGTAGGCGATGTTCTTGGACAGCGCCGTGACGCGCTCGACCTTGGTGCCGGAGCCGAGCTCGATCTCGTACCGGGTGACGGTGGGTCCGCGGGAGAAGCCGGTGACCACGGCGTCCACGTTGAACTGCTCCAGGACGTTCGTCAGGGCGGCGACCACGGCGTCGTTGGCCTCGGAGCGCTCCTTCGGCGGCGGCCCCTGCACCAGCGCGCCGGGCACGGGCAGGGAGTAGGCGATGTCCCCCTCGAGCGTCAGCTGCTCGGCGCGCGCGGGGATGGGCGCCTCGGGGGTGTGGGTGCGGGCGGTGACGGCGGTGGAACCCGTGGGCTCGGCGGGCACGTCCTCGAGCGCCGGGGAGCCGGAGCCCGCGGCGGTGTCCGCGGCCGGCTCGAGGCCCTGCTCCCGGCGGAGCCGGCGGGCCGCGAGCTGCTCCTGGGTGGGGCGCTTCTGGCCCGGTCGCGGCGCACCGGGCTCCGTCGTCCCGTCGGCCGCCTGCTCGGCGGGAGCGGTCTGCCCGGGGGTCCCGGCCGCCGCCTGCTCCGCGGCGGCCCGCTGCCGGGCGGCGCGCGCGGAGTCGACGTCGAAGACCCGGGTGGGCGCCTGGCCGTCGGCGGTCTCCTCCTCGTCGACGACGGCGCGCTCGAAGGCCTCGTCGCCCCGGTAGCCGTCGTGGGCGCGCTGGGCGGCCTCGGCCTGCTTGCGCTCGCGGCGCTTCTGGCGGCGGCTCGGAGCCGCCTCGGTGCCGGCGTGGTGCTCGTCGAGGTAGGAGCGGTCGTGCCGGGCGGCGGAGACGTCGGTCGCGGAGACGGGACCGTCCTGGCCCATGAGCCGCCAGTAGCCCTGCTTGAGCCGGGGCAGGATGAGGTTGACGGGCGTCGCGGTCACCACGAGCACGGACAGGAGCAGGGCCGCGACGAAGATCGCGCCGGCGCCGACGGGCGTGATGAGGGCGCTCAGGGGGTCGGCGGCGAGGAAGCCGACGTAGCCGCCGGCGGCGCGGAGGGCGTCCTGGCCCTGGCCCGGAGACGGCTGCCCGAGCAGCACGTGCGCCAGGCCCGAGCCCGCGACGACCGCGGCCCCGAGGCCGATCGCGATGCGGTTGTTGTCCGAGGTGTCCTCGGGGTGGCGGAAGCGGCGCAGCGCGAAGCCCACGAGCGGCAGCGGCAGGACGAGGGCCGTCCACCCGAAGGTGCCGGCGAGCACCTCGTGCAGCACGACGGCGGGCACGGACAGCCACGGCACGGACGCACCGGGCAGGTTCCACCACTCGACGGCCGCGGCGAGCAGGCCGAGCAGCAGGAGGAACAGGGCGCCCCCGTCCCGCAGCGCCTCGGCGGGCACGCCGGTGCGCAGGGTGCCCATGCGGCGCACGGCGCCGCCCACCACGTGGGCCGCGGTCATCCAGACGCCTCCGACGGCGCGGGCGCACCACGCCAGGGCGGCGCCCAGTCCGTGCAGCAGCCGCGGCGAGCTCCCTCCGGCCGCCGAGGAGCCCCGTCCGGCGCTCGAGGGTCGGCGGGGGGAGGCGGAGCGGCTGGATCCCGACGACCGCGCAGAGGACGTGCTGCTCCTGCCCCGCGACGTCGAGGCGCCCTTGCGGGCAGGGGAAGTACGAGTCGCCATGGTCCCAGGGTAGACCACGGCCCCCTCCCGCCCGCGGTGCCGCACGGGCGGGAGGGGGCCGCGTGCTCAGGCCTCGATGACCACCGGGACGATCATCGGCTTGCGCCGCAGCCTGCGGTTGACCCATGCGCCGATCGTGCGGCGCACCACCTGCTGGAGCTGTTGGGTGGTGTGGTTCTTGCCCGAGTGGTTGATGGCCTCCTCGAGCGCGGCGGTGATCCTCGGCTTGATCTCGTCGAACACGCTGTCGTCCTCGGCCACGCCGCGGGCGTGCACGTCCGGGCCGGTGACGACCTTCCCGGTGTCCCGGTTCACCACGGTGATCACGGAGATGAAGCCCTCCTCGGCCAGCACGAGCCGGTCCTTGAGGTCGGCGTCGGTGATGGTGCCCACCGAGGAGCCGTCCACGTAGACGTAGCCGCACTCGATCTGCCCCGTGATCCGCGCTTCGCCGGCGGCCATGTCCACCACGGTCCCGCCCTCGGCCAGCAGCACGTGGTCGCCGGGCACCCCGGTCTCCTCGGCGAGCCGGCCGTTGGCGACGAGGTGGCGGACCTCGCCGTGCACCGGCATGACGTAGCCCGGTTCCACGATGTTGTAGCAGTACAGCAGCTCCCCCGCGGCGGCGTGCCCGGAGACGTGGACCTTGGCGGTGCCCTTGTGGACCACGTTGGCGCCCAGCCGCATGAGCCCGTTGATGATCCGGAAGACCGAGTTCTCGTTGCCGGGGATCAGCGACGACGCGAGGATCACGGTGTCGCCCTCGGCGAGCTGCACCTTGTGGTCGCCGTTGGCCATGCGCGACAGCGCGGCCATCGGCTCGCCCTGGGACCCGGTGCACATGATGACCAGCCGCGAGTCGGCGTGGTCGTCGATCTTCTTCTGGTCGATCAGCGTGTTCGGCGGCACCTCGAGGTAGCCGAGCTTCTCGGCGATGGTCATGTTGCGCACCATGGACCGGCCCATGAACGCGACCTTGCGCCCGTGCTCGGCGGCGGCGTCGAGGACCTGCTGGACCCGGTGGATGTGCGACGAGAAGGAGGCCACGACCACCCGCCGGGGGGCCCGGCCGATCACGTCGGCGAGGACGGGGCCGATGTGCTTCTCCGTGGGCGTGAAGCCGGGGACCTCGGCGTTGGTGGAGTCGACGAGGAACAGGTCGACGCCCTCCTCCCCCAGCCGGGCGAAGTGGCGCAGGTCGGTGATCCGGCCGTCGAGGGGCAGCTGGTCCATCTTGAAGTCGCCGGTGTGCAGGACGGTGCCGGCCTTCGTGCGCAGGAACACCGCGAGGGCGTCGGGGATCGAGTGGTTGACGGCCACGAACTCGCACTCGAACTCGCCGAGCCGCTCGACCTGGCCTTCGCGCACCGCCATCGTGTAGGGCTTGATCCGGTGTTCCAGGAGCTTCGCCTCGATCAGCGCGAGCGTCAGCCGGGAGCCGAGCACGGGGATGTCGGGGCGGCGCTTGAGCAGGTACGGGACGGCGCCAATGTGGTCCTCGTGGCCGTGCGTGAGCACCACGGCCACGACGTCGTCGAGCCGGTCGACGATGTGGCTGAGGTCCGGGAGGATGAGGTCCACGCCCGGCTGGGTCTCCTCGGGGAAGAGCACGCCGCAGTCGACCACGAGCAGCTGGCCGTTGATCTCGAACACCGTCATGTTCCGCCCGACCTCGCCCAGGCCGCCCAGCGCGACGACGCGCAGGACGTCCTGGCCGAGTGCGGGGGGCGCGGACAGGTCCGTGTGCCACTGGGTCATGTGACCCCTTTCGTTCAGTCGATGGTCTCGAGGATGGTGCCGGAGAGGATCGAGTTCTCCAGGTCCGCGCGGATCAGGGCGGCCTCGGCCTCCGTGGCCTGGACGTGCGGCAGGCGCACGGTGGAGTGCGGCAGCCTGCCCTGCCACGTGAGGATCGTCTTCGCCGCGACGGCGCCGGGGGCGCGGGTCATGGTCGCACGGACCACGGGTTCGAGCTCCCGGTTGATCCGCTGGGCCGTGACGAGGTCCTGGGCGCGGACCGCGTCGACGAGGCGGCGGTAGTGGGCGGTGGCCACGTGGGTGGTGACGCCGACGAGCCCGGCGGCGCCGATCGACATCCACGGCAGGGTCAGGCCGTCGTCGCCCGAGTAGTAGAGCAGGTCGGTCTCGGCCAGCACCCGGGTCGCGGCGACCAGGTCCGCCTTGGCGTCCTTGACGGCCACGATGTTGGGGTGCCCGGCCAGGGACACGAGGGTCTCGGTGGCGATCGGGATGCCGGCGCGGCCCGGGATGTCGTACAGCATGATCGGGACGTCCACGGAGTCGGCGAGGCTGCGGAAGTGGGCCTCGACACCGGCCTGGGTGGGCTTGTTGTAGTACGGGGTGACGATGAGCAGCCCGTCCATGCCGATCTCCTCCGCGGCGCGGGACAGGTAGCGGGAGTGCTCGGTGTCGTTGGAGCCGGTGCCCGCGAGCAGCGGCACGCGGGCACCCACCGCGTCCTTGACGGCCCGGAACACGGAGAGGTTCTCCTCGTCGGTCATGGTGGAGTACTCGCCCGTGGTGCCGCACACCACCAGGCCGTCGCACCCGTCGTCGACGAGCTGCTCGGCCACCCCGGCGGTGGCGTCGAGGTCCACGGCGCCGTCCTCGGCGAAGACGGTGATCATCGCGGTGAGCAGCGTGCCGAACATCGGCTCGGCCCGGGTCGCGGGGCGGTCGGCGGAGGAGGGTGCGGCATTGGCAGTCATGCGTGCCAGGTTACCGTCTTCGGGCGGGTGCACCGGCGGGGCGGCGCCCACGGCTCAGTCCCGGGTGTCGTCCGGGGGCCCGGCGGGTTCCGTGTTGCGTGCGGTGCCCCCGCGGGAGAGCGACACGGCGTCGCGCATCGCGGAGCGCGCGCGGGTCCTGTCCCCGGCGGCGGCGTAGGCGAGGGAGAGCCGGTACCAGTTGCGCCAGTCGGCCGGGTCCTCCTCGGTCTGGGCCCGGTACGTCCCGAACCGCTCGTCGGCGGCCTCGCGCACGATCCGCCCGCCCGGGGTGCGCGGGAGGTCGTCCGCCGGCAGTCCGCCCTCCGCGTCCAGCGTGCGGCCGAGCTGTTCGGTCCGGACGCCGAAGAGGACCTCGCGCACGAGCGCCCACACGCCCACGGCCGGCAGCACCAGCATGGCCACGCCGAAGGCCTTGGGGATCCAGCCGTCCGTGCCCAGCAGCAGCACCGCGCGGTGCAGGCTGAGGCCCAGGTAGACGACGAGCAGCGAGACCATGGCCGCGGCGAGCAGCTTCGCCCTGCTCGTCGACTCCAGCAGCGTGAAGACCCCCGCGAAGGCCAGCACGGCGAGGATCCACAGCTTCGAGCCGCCGGGGATCGGCAGCAGCCACAGGGTCAGCAGGGCGGCCGCGAGCAGCCCCCAGATCCAGGCCCGGATCGAGTCCATCGGCTCTACAGGTCCAGCTCGAGGTAGTCCTCGAGGCCGTGCGCGAGGCCCGGGTGGGAGCCGACCTCCCGGACGCCGAGCACCACGCCGGTCATGAACGAGATGCGGTCGAAGGAGTCGTGCCGGATGGTGAGCTGCTCCCCGAGACCTCCCAGGAGCGTCTCCTGGTGGGCGACCAGCCCGCGCAGGCGCACGGAGTGCACCCGGACGTCGTCGACGAGCGCGCCGCGTGCCCCGTCCGGGTCCTGCGTGGTGGCGTCGGGCGACGGTTCGACACCCGCGGCCCGCCGCGCCGCGCCGACGAGGGCGGCCGTGCGCGCGGCGGTGCCGGAGGGGGCGTCGACCTTGTCCGGGTGGTGCAGCTCGACGATCTCGACGGACTCGAAGAACCGGGCGGCCTGCGCGGAGAAGTGCATGGCCAGGACCGCGCCGATCGAGAAGTTGGGGGCGACGAGCACTCCGACGCCCGGGTGCTGGGCGAGCAGGGTCCGTGTCCGGTCCAGGCTCTCGTCGTCCCAGCCGGTGGTTCCCACGACGCAGTGGATGCCGTGCTCGACCGCGAAGCGGACGTTGTGCTCGGTGACCGACGGGACGGTGAAGTCGATCACGACCTCGGCGTCGGACGTGACCAGTGCGTCGAGGGAGTCCCCGTGGTCCAGCTCCGCGACGAGCCGCAGTCCGTCGGCGCGCCGGACCGCCTGCGCGGCCTCGCTGCCCATCCGTCCGCGGGCGCCGAGGACGGCGACCCTGAGCTCGACGGCGGTGGTCTCGGGGGCGGGGGTCTCGGGGGCGGGGCTCTCCCGGGCGGTGCTCTCGGTCATGGCTCCAACTCTAGGTCACGGAGGTGCGGGGACTGCCGCCGGGTGCCGCGGCGGCAGCCGGGTTGCGGCGGCCGCCGTGGGGGCCGGTCCGCGGCGGACGGGCAGCGGCGATCGGGCAGCGACGATCGGGCAGCGACGATCGGGCCGCGGCGGCCGCTCAGCGGCGGGTGGGCGCCACGATCGTGGTCACGACAGGCCCCTCGGCGAGCCACCCGGCGAGGTCCCGGACCTGCTCCGGGGTCACGGAGCGGACCCGGTCCAGGGACTCGTCGATGTCGAGGAACTCCCCCGACTTCAGCTCGGCGGAGCCCAGCCGGGACATCCTCGAGCCGGTGTCCTCCAGGGCGAGCACCGTCCCGCCGCCGAGCTGGCCCACGACCTTGCGCAGCTCGTCCGCCCCGATGCCGTGCCGGGCGAGCTTCTCCAGCTCGCCGGTCATGAGCGCCACCACCTCGTCGGTGCGCGCCGGCAGGCAGCCGGCGTACATCCCGAAGTAGCCGGCGTCCGAGTAGCCCCCCGAGAAGGAGAACGTGCTGTAGGCCAGGCCGCGCTTCTCGCGGATCTCCTGGAACAGCCGGGAGGACATCCCGCCGCCCAGGGCCGCGTTGAGCACGGTCATCGCGAACCGGCGCTCGTCCCGGGACACGATCCCGGGCCGGCCGACGACCACGTTGGTCTGCTCGACGGGCCGTTCCAGGAAGTGCTCGCCCCAGTCGGGATCCAGCGGCGCGGGGGTGCGTCCGCGCCGTGCGAGCGGGGCGGCCGGGGCGGCGGGGTCCCACCCCGCCCGGCCGAGGGCCTCGGCGACCAGGGCGACGACGACGTCGTGCTCGAGCCCGCCGGCGGCCGTCACCACGAGCCCCTCGGGCCGGTAGTGGCGCCGGTAGTGCTCGACCACCGCGTCGCGGGGCACCGCGAGGATCTCCTCGGGGGTGCCGCCGATGGGCCGCCCCAGCGGGTGGTCGCCCAGCACGCGCTGGGTGAACTCCTCGAAGGCGACGTCCTCGGGGTCGTCCTTGTCCATCGCGAGCTCCTCGAGGATGACGCCCCGCTCCCGCTCGAGCTCCTCCGGGTCCAGGACGGCCGAGGTCACCATGTCGGTGATGACGTCGATCGACATGGGCAGGTCCTCGGCGAGCACGCGGGCGTAGTAGCACGTGTGCTCCTTCGCCGTGGCCGCGTTGGACTCCCCGCCCACCTCGTCGAAGGCCTCCGCGATCTGCAGCGCCGAGCGACGTGCGGTGCCCTTGAACAGCAGGTGCTCCAGGAAGTGCGTGGAGCCCAGCCGGCCCGGCTGCTCGTCCCGGGAGCCGACGCCCACCCAGAAGCCGATGGTCACGGCCCGCTGGGCCGGCATCCGCTCGGTGAGCACCCGGGTGCCGCACGGCAGCACCGTGCGACGGACCACGTTGCCGCCGGCGCCCTCGTGCAGGGTGTGGCTGAAGCCCGCGGCGGCGGTGGTCAGGGCTGCGGCCGCCCCCGAGGGGGAACCGGCCGGGGTGGAACCGGCCGGGGTGGAACCGGCCGGGGTGGAACCGGCCGGGGAGTAACTGTGGGGAACCGCCGAGAGGCGGACGTCCGGGCCCGGGGTGCTCCCCGGGCCGCGGTCGCCCGCCTCCAGCGGCAGGTCGACTGCCGTCATCCAGCTGTGCTGCTCTCTGTGCTCGTGCGGTGCTGTGCGCGGGACGGGCCCGGCTCAGGCCTCGGCGTCGTCGTCCTCGGCGGGGACGTTCGGGTCCTCGGCGACCACCGGGGCCAGCGAGAGCTTGCCGCGGTCGTCGACCTTGGCGATCTCCACCTGGACCTTCTGGCCCACGCCGAGGACGTCCTCGACGTCGGTGACGCGCTTGCCCTCGTTGAGCTTGCGCAGCTCCGAGATGTGCAGCAGGCCGTCCTTGCCGGGCGTGAGGGAGATGAAGGCGCCGAAGGTCGTGGTCTTGACCACGGTGCCCAGGTAGCGCTCGCCGACCTCGGGGACCTGCGGGTTGGCGATCGCGTTGATCGCCGCGCGGGCCGCCTCGGCCGAGGGTCCGTCGGTCGCGCCGATGTAGACGGTGCCGTCGTCCTCGATCGAGATGTCGGTCCCGGTGTCCTCCTGGATCTGGTTGATCATCTTGCCCTTCGGGCCGATGACCTCGCCGATCTTGGAGACGGGAACCGTCACGGAGATCACGCGGGGTGCGAACTCGCTCATCTCGTCCGGCTGGTCGATCGCCGCGTTGAGCACCTCGAGGATGTGCAGCCGGGCCTCGCGGGCCTGGGTCAGCGCGGCGTCCAGCACCGAGGAGGGGAGGCCGTCGAGCTTGGTGTCCAGCTGGATCGCGGTCACGAACTCCGAGGTGCCGGCCACCTTGAAGTCCATGTCGCCCAGCGCGTCCTCGGCGCCCAGGATGTCGGTCAGCGCGGCGTAGCGGGTCTCCCCGTCCACCTCGTCCGAGACCAGGCCCATCGCGATGCCGGCCACCGGGGCGCGCAGGGGCACACCGGCGTTGAGCAGCGACAGGGTCGAGGCGCAGACGGAGCCCATCGACGTGGAGCCGTTGGAGCCCAGCGCCTCGGAGACCTGGCGGATCGCGTACGGGAACTCCTCGCGGGAGGGCAGCACGGGGGTGATGGCCCGCTCGGCCAGTGCGCCGTGGCCGATCTCGCGACGCTTCGGCGAGCCGACGCGGCCGGTCTCACCGGTCGAGTACGGCGGGAAGTTGTAGTGGTGGATGTAGCGCTTGTGCTTGACCGGGGACAGCGAGTCGATCTGCTGCTCCAGCTTCAGCATGTTCAGCGTGGTGACGCCCATGATCTGGGTCTCGCCGCGCTCGAAGATCGCGGAGCCGTGCACCCGGGGCAGGACCTCGACCTCGGCGGTGAGCTGGCGGATGTCCGTCAGACCGCGCCCGTCGATGCGCACCTGCTCGGTGAGCACCCGCTGGCGCACGGTCTGCTTGGTGAGCGCCTGGTAGGCGCCGTTGACCTCGTCCTTGCGGTCGGCGAAGGGCGCGCCCTCCCCGGTGAGCTCCGCGAGGGTCGCCTGGTGCAGCTCGTCGGTCGCGGCCTCGCGCTCCTGCTTGTCGGCGATCGAGTAGACCTCGGTGAGCCGGGTGCCGACGGAGGCCGCGACGGCCTCCTTGGCGTCGTCCCCGAAGAGGCCGAAGCGGGGCAGTTCCATCTCCGGCTTCCCGGCGCGGGCCCGGAGGTCCGCCTGGGCGTCGCACAGCGCCTTGAGGGACGGCTTGGCGGCCTCGAGGCCCTGGGCCACGAGCTCCTCGGTGGGGGCCACGGCGCCGTTGTTCTTGATCAGGTTCCAGGAGTTGTCGGTGGCCTCGGCCTCGACCATCATGATCGCGACGTCCTGCTCGCCGTCCTTGCCGGTGACGACCCGGCCGGCCACGGCCATGTCGAACACGGCGTTCTCGAGCTGCGAGTGCTTCGGGAAGGCCACCCACTGGTGCTGGCCGTTCTCGCCGGCCATCAGGGCCATGCGCACGCCGCCGACGGGACCCTGGAAGGGCATGCCGGACAGGGTCGTCGCCATCGATGCGGCGTTGATCGCGACGGTGTTGTAGATCTCGTCCGGGTTCATGGACAGGATCGTGACGACGACCTGCACCTCGTTGCGGATGCCCTTGCCGAAGGCGGGGCGCAGCGGGCGGTCGATGAGCCGGCAGGTGAGGATCGCGTCCGTGGACGGACGGCCCTCGCGGCGGAAGAACGAGCCCGGGATGCGCCCGGCGGCGTACATCCGCTCCTCGACGTCGACCGTCAGGGGGAAGAAGTCGAAGCCCTGGCGGGGGGACTTGCCCACCGTGGTGGCGGCGAGCATGGTGGTGTCCTCGTCGATGGAGACGAGGGTGGAGCCGGCGGCCTGCTTGGCGAGGCGGCCGGTCTCGAAGCGCACGACGCGCTTTCCGTAGGAACCGTTGTCGATGACGGCTTCGGCGTACTGGATCTCGGGACCCTCCAAGGGTCACCTCCGTTTCGTGTTCGCGGGACCGCCCGCGCGTCACCCGGTCTTCGATCGAGATCCACGGACGGTCCGCAGGCCGCGTGGGCCGTCCGGTGTCCGGAGATCACTACCGAGGACCGCGAATGATCGGCGCGGTGGCCCCGTCTGCTGTTCGATGCTGCTGTGTCTGGTGTTGCGGTGGCCCGTCCGGCAGCCGTGCCCGGCGGGCGTGGTGCTCGGCGGCGTCCCCCGGTGTCCCGGTGGACGCCGCCGGGCGCCGGCTAGCGGCGCAGGCCGAGCCGCTCGATGAGCGAGCGGTAGCGCGAGATGTCGGTCTCGCGCAGGTAGGTCAGCATGCGGCGGCGGCGACCGACCAGGGCCATCAGGCCGCGGCGGGTGTGGTGGTCATGCTTGTGCTGCTTCAGGTGCTCCGTCAGATCGGCGATCCGGCGGGTCAGGACCGCGATCTGGACCTCGGGCGAACCGGTGTCGCCCTCGTGGGTCGCGAAGTCCTTGATGATCTCCTGCTTGATGGCGGCGTCGAGTGCCACGTGTAACTCCGTTCGAGTCAGTACCGTGCGGCCCGGACGACGGGCTCGTCGCCGGGTCCCGGGGCTCCCCGGGGATCCGACAACCACGGACTGCAGTCGGACCGCCGTCAAGTCTACCGGACGCGCGGTGATCGCCCCACCCGCGGGCCGTGCGGCGCGCTGCGCTGGGCCGGTCCGGGCCCGTGGGCCAAGATGGGAGGGACACCGCCACGAGGTCCCGGGCACGGGCGTCCGGCACCGGGTCACCGGCCCCGGACGACCGGGAGCGGACGACCGGGGCGGGACGAGCGGGACGAGACGAGCGGGACGAGACGAGCGGGACGAGACGAGCAGGAGCAGCGCGTGAGCAAGGACAAGAAGGACGGACAGGGCCTCGCGGTCGCCGACCGCACGCACACGATGCGGGACGGCCGGGGCATCCCCGCGATCGGGCTGGGGACCTACCCGATGGACGACGCCGAGGCGGAGGCGAACGTCGCCGAGGCCCTGATGCGCGGCTACCGGATGGTCGACACCGCGGTGAACTACGGCAACGAGACCGGCGTGGGCCGCGGGATCGCCGCGTCCGGGGTGCCGCGCGACGAGGTGTTCCTCACGACCAAGCTGCCGGGCCGGGACCACGGGACGGACTCCGTGCGCCGCTCGCTCGACGGCTCGCTGCGGAGGCTGGGCACCGATCACGTGGACCTCTACCTCATCCACTGGCCGAACCCGTCGGTCGGCCGGTACGTCGAGACGTGGCGGACCATGCTGGAGCTGCAGCAGGAGGGCCTCGTCCGCTCGGTCGGGGTGTCCAACTTCACCCCCGCCCACGTCCGGCGCCTGATCGAGGAGACGGGCGTGACCCCGGCGGTCAACCAGGTGGAGCTGCACCCCCAGTACCAGCAGGAGCGGCTGCGGGACTTCCACGAGGAGCACCGCATCGTGACCCAGGCGTGGTCCCCGCTGGGCCGCAAGACCGATCTGCTCCAGCACGAGTGGATCGCCCGGATCGCCCGGCGGACCGGGCGGACCCCGGCGCAGGTCGTCCTCCGCTGGCACGTGCAGTCGCACACGGTGCCGATCCCGAAGAGCTCCGACACCCGGCGCATGGCCGAGAACCTCGACGTCTTCGACTGGGAGCTGGACGAGGAGCAGATGCGGCGGATGCAGATGCTGCACACCGGGATCAGCGGTTCCGGCTACGACCCCGACACGCACGAGGAGATGTAGGGCCGAGGCGGCCGCCGGGGCTCACGCCTCGGCGGCCAGGATGTCCCGGGTCCGCTCGACGTCGTCGTCCATCTGTGCCACGAGCTTGTCGACGCCCTCGTAGGCGACCATGCCGCGCAGCCGGTCGACGAACTCGACGACCACCTCCTGGCCGTAGAGGTCGAAGTCCTCCACCCGCTCCTCGGGGCGGTCGATGACGTGCGCCTCGACCTGCCGGGGCACGTTCTCGAACGTGGGGTTGGACCCCACGGAGATCGCCGTGGGCCAGCGCGTCCCGTGCGCGTCGACCAGCCACCCGGCGTAGACGCCGTCCGCCGGGACGAAGCCGGCGGCGGCCGGGGAGAGGTTGGCCGTGGGGTAGCCGAGCTCCCGCCCTCGGGCGGCACCGTGCACCACCTCTCCGCGCACCCGGTGGTGGCGCCCGAGCAGCCGGGCGGCCGCACGCACGTCCCCCGCCTGCAGGCAGGTGCGGATCCACGTGGACGAGCAGCGCCGCTCGCCCGTGGCCGCGCCGTCCGGGGCGTGCTCCGAGTGCTCGTCGTCCAGGGGGTCGAGCAGGTCCTCGACCACCCGGACCTCGAATCCGTGCCGCTCCCCCAGGGCCCGGAGCGTGTCGACGTTGCCGCTGTTGCCCTGCCCCAGCCTCGTGTCCGCGCCCACCACGAGGCAGCGCGCGCCGAGCGGTCCCACGAGCGTGCCCAGCACGAACTGCTCGGTGGACTGGCCCGCGAACTCCAGGGAGTACTCCAGGACGAGCACCGCGTCCGCGCCGGTCCGCTCGAGGGCGTCCAGCTTGTCCTCCGTGCCCATGATCAGTCCCGGGTGGCGGTCGGGACGGTGCACCTGCGCAGGATGCGGGTCGAACGTCACGACCACCGACGCCCAGCCCCGTGCACGGGCGGAGTCCACGAGCTGGGACATCACCTGCTGGTGGCCCCGGTGGACACCGTCGAAGTTGCCGATGGTGACCACCGACGGGCCGAAGCCCGGGGGGACGTCAGAGAGATCTCGCCAGCGGAACACGGTTCTCCTCGCAGGAACGGGACGGGCAGGAACGGGACGGGCGGGGACAGCACGGGCAGGTGCAGGACGGGCCGCCAGTGGACGGGCAGGGACGGGTCGTGCGGTCAGGACGGGTCGGCGCGGGCGGGGGACGGCGGCCCGTCCCACGGGGCCTGCGGGGAGCGGGGGTCCTCCGCGCCGAGGGTCAGGATCCAGGCGTCGACCGAGGCGCCGCGCTGCTCCATGAACCCGTCGATCCGCACCGGGGAGCGGAAGCCGAGTCGCCAGGCGAGCTTGCGGCTGGCCCAGTTGGGGACCTTCGCCATCCAGTAAGCATAGGTGAGGCCCCGGGACCCGAAGGCGTGCTCGAGGAGCAGCCGGCAGGCGGCCTCCGCAGCGCCCGTGCCCCGGGCGTGCGGGCCGAAGTTGAGCCCGAGGTCGGCCGTGGTCCCCCGCAGGGCGTTGAGCCCCACCGTCCCGTGCAGGCGGTCGGTGCGGGCGTCCGCCACGGCCCAGTTGTACTCGCGCCCGGCGCGCCAGGCACCGGGGACGAAATCCTCGATGTACCACCGGGCGTCGGCCTCCGTGTAGCCCAGCGGCACGGTGGTGAACTCCGCGGCCGCGGGGTCCGCGCAGTTCAGCGCCAGCTGCGCCACGTCGCGCTCCTCCAGCCGGCGCAGCACCACGGTGCCGTCGCTCAGGACGGGGACGTCGTAGTCCTCGGCGCCGTCGGGGCGTTCGGGCATCGTGGGGGTTCCTTCCGGGAGGCGTGCGGGGCCCGCGGGCCC
>NZ_JBISWJ010000085.1:0-2546 GCF_044462225.1 Kocuria kalidii
CCCGCGACCGAGCCTACCCGGTGGCCGCCGTGACCCGCCGCGCGGCGGTGGCCCGGTCAGGCCGGGGCGTTGCCGCGCCGGGGCCGGGAGCGGCGGAGCCACGCGAGACCGACCACGGGCAGGACCAGCGGGACGTAGCCGTAGTCCCGCCCGAAGTGCGACCACACGCTCGCCTCGGGGAACAGGGACGGGGCGAGCACCGAGAGCACCCCCACGCCGAGGACGCCGAGGAGCTCGACGCCCACGGCCGCCGTGGCCAGCCGGTGCCAGCGGGCCCCGGGCCGGGCCAGGGCCACGGTGGCGACCACGTACACGGCCGCGGCGAACGCCGAGAGCAGGTACGGCAGGGGTGCCGCCCCGAAGTCGGTGAGGATCTGGTAGAGCGAGCGGACACCGGCCGAGAGGGAGAAGACGGCGTAGACCACGACGACCAGCCGGCCGAAGCCCGAGGACTTGCGGTCGCCGCGCGCCGCGGCGGCGCGCGGTCCGAAGCGCTGCTGCAGCCGGGTGGGGCCGGCATCTCGGCGGTCGTGGCTCATCGGGAGGCCTCCTGCGGGGTCGGGGCGGCACGGGGGCTCACTGGTAGTACCAGATGAAGTTCATGCGGTAGACCATGATCGCGACCACGGGGCCCGCTGCCGCGAGCACCCAGTTGGACCAGCTCGAGCGCTCGACGAGCGACCAGACGAACGTTCCGGCGGGGATGAGCAGCGCGGTCAGCAGGTAGCCCCAGTACTCGAGGGCGGAGCCCGTGGGACCGGGGCCCCGCACGTGCATCACGACCGTCCCGACCGCGTAGACGAGCAGGAACACCTCCAGCAGCAGCACGGAGCCCTGGGTCCAGTCGTCGGGCCGGCGCCCGCGCACGGCCTGCACGCCGCACACCAGGAAGGACAGGGCGCCCAGCAGGGCCGCGGCCCAGAACCAGCCGTCGTAGCCCCACAGCATCAGCGCGCCCCCCGCGAGGCCTCCGGCGGCCCGGGGAACCGCTCCCCGGGCAGGAACACGAGGACGGGCTTGGCGGTGCGCTCGCCGCGGTGGCCGCGGTCGGAGAGCAGCGCCACGAGCCGTCCGTCGGGTGCGAACCCCCCGGTGACCGCGTCGTTGTCGACGGGCTCCGCGCCGCCCTCGCCGGCGTCCGCGGCGCTGGGCCCGATCCTCCGGCCGTGGGCGACGTCCTCGGACTCCGCCGCGGTCAGCCGGCGGACCGGGAACAGCCCGGCGGCGGCCTCCTCGAGGCTCGTCACGGGCAGCGGGCGGCCCGCTGCCACCTCCGCGGCGAGCTCGTCGAGGGTCGACGCGTCCTCGAGGGTCCACGCACCCACCCGGGTGCGGCGCAGCGCCGTCAGGTGCCCGCCCACTCCGAGGTCGGCCCCGAGGTCCCGGGCCAGGGCCCGGACGTACGTGCCCGAGCTGCACGTCACCGTGACGTCGACGTCGACGACCGCCCGACCGTCGTCGTCCGTGCTCCGCACGAGCCGGTGCACGGCGAACCGGGACACGGTGACGGGGCGCGCGGCGAGCTCGACGTCGTGACCGGCGCGCACCTGGGCGTAGGCGCGGCGGCCCTCGACCTTGATGGCGCTGACCTTCGCGGGGACCTGCTGGATGTCACCGGTGAGCCGGGCGACGCCGGCGGCGACCGCGTCGTCCCCCACCGCGGCCACGGCCTCCGGTGGGGCGGCGTCGACGACCTCGCCCTCGGCGTCGTCGGTCACCGTGCTGAGGCCGAGCCGGATCGTCGCCGCGTACGTCTTGTCCCGCCCGACGATCCAGGTCAGGAGGCGGGTGGCCCGGTCGACGCCGAGTACCAGCACGCCGGTGGCCATGGGGTCCAGGGTCCCGGCGTGGCCGACCTTGCGGGTGCCCGCGAGACGCCGGGTGCGGGCGACGACGTCGTGGCTGGTCCAGCCGGCGGGCTTGTCCACGACCACGAGCCCGGACGGCGTCGGCAGGGACGGGTCCGGGCTCGGGACGTCAGGCTTCGTGCGGGTCACTTCCCCGGTGCCTCCGTCCGCTCAGCGGTCCGGGGAGGACTCGTCGTCCTCCCCGGCCGGCTTCCGGTACGGGTCCTCCCCCGCGGCCCAGCTCGCCCCCGCGGCCTGGGCGGCGACCTCGGCGTCCTTCTCCTTGGCCGCGCGCAGGACCTCCTCGAGGTGGGAGGCGTTGACCGGGATCTCGTCCGGGACGAAGGTCAGCGTGGGCGTCAGGCGGGCCGTGATGTTGCGGCCGACCTCGCTGCGCAGGACGCCCTTCGCGGACTCGAGGGCGGCCCGGGTGCTCTCCTGCTCCTCCGCGGTGCCGAACACGGTGTAGTAGAGCGTGGCGTGCTGGAGGTCGTTGGTGACCCGGGAGTCGGTGATGGTCACGAAGCCCAGCCGGGGGTCCTTGACCCGGCGCTCGAGCGCCTGGGCGACGACGACCTTGATGCGGTCGGCGAGTCGGGCGGCGCGTGCTGCGTCAGCCATGGTGGGTGCTCCTCGGGTCGGGGCGGTGCTGTGCTGGAGGCGGTGCGGGAACGCCGTGTGCTGGAACGGTGGCGGCGG
>NZ_JBISWJ010000086.1:0-28858 GCF_044462225.1 Kocuria kalidii
CCGCCGCGGGATCCCGCGCCCGGGGCGCGGGACGCGGGACGGGTCAGGGGCGCGGCTTCTCGCGCATCTCCCACGTCTCGATGAGGTCGCCCTCGTGGATGTCGTTGAAGGAGCCGAGCCCGATGCCGCACTCGTAGCCCTCGCGGACCTCGGTCGCGTCGTCCTTGAACCGGCGCAGCGAGTCGATCGTGAGGTTGTCCGCCACGACGTTGCCGTCCCGGACGAGCCGGGCCTTGCCGTTGCGGCGGATGGTGCCCTTGGTGATGTAGGCACCCGCGATGTTGCCCCACTTCGAGGACCGGTACACCTCGCGGATCTCGGCGGTGCCGAGCTCCACCTCCTCGAACTCCGGCTTGAGCATGCCCTTGAGCGCGCTCTCGACGTCGTCGATGGCGTTGTAGATCACCGAGTAGAACTTCATCTCGACGCCCTCGCGGTCGGCCAGTTCCGTCACGCGCTCGGCGGGACGGACGTTGAAGCCGATGATGATCGCGTTGTCCACGGTCGCCAGGTTGACGTCGTTCTGGGTGATCGCACCGACGCCGCGGTGGATGACGCGCAGCTGGACCTCCTCGCCCACGTCGATCTTGAGCAGCGAGTCCTCGAGCGCCTCGACGGCACCGGACACGTCGCCCTTGATGATGAGGTTGAGCGTGTCGATCTTGCCGGCGGCCACGGCCTCGTCGAAGGACTCGAGCGTGACGCGCTTGCGGCGCTTCGCGAGGAGGGCGTTGCGGTCGGCCGCCTGACGCTTCTCCGCGATCTGGCGCGCGGTGCGCTCCTCCGGGGTGGAGAGGAACGTGTCGCCCGCCCGGGGCACGGAGTCGAGGCCCAGCACCTGCACGGGGCGCGAGGGGCCCGCCTCCTCCACGGCCTGGCCGTTCTCGTTGAACATGGCGCGAACGCGGCCGTACGCGGCGCCGGCGACGATCGCGTCGCCGACGCGCAGCGTGCCGGACTGCACGAGCACGGTCGAGACCGCACCGCGGCCCTTGTCCAGGTTCGCCTCGATCGCCACGCCGCGGGCGTCCTTGTTCGGGTTCGCCGACAGCTCGAGCGCGCCGTCCGCGGTCAGCACGATCGCGTCCAGCAGGTCGTCGATGTTCAGGTTCGACAGGGCCGAGACGTCGACGAACATGCTGTCGCCGCCGTACTCCTCGGGGATCAGGCCGTACTCGGTGAGCTGGCCGCGGACCTTCTCCGGGTTGGCCCCGGGCTTGTCGATCTTGTTGACCGCGACCACGATCGGCACGCCGGCGGCCTGGGCGTGGTTGAGCGCCTCGACCGTCTGCGGCATGACGCCGTCGTCCGCGGCGACCACGAGCACCGCGATGTCCGTCACCTGCGCACCACGGGCACGCATGGCGGTGAACGCCTCGTGACCCGGGGTGTCGATGAAGGTGATCCGCCGCTCCTGGCCGTCGACCTCGGTCTCGATCTGGTAGGCGCCGATGTGCTGGGTGATGCCACCGGCCTCCCCCTCGATCACCTTCGTGTTGCGGATGGCGTCGAGCAGGCGGGTCTTGCCGTGGTCCACGTGACCCATGACGGTGACGACCGGCGGGCGGGCCTCGAGCACGTCCTCGCCCTCGGCCGCGGCCTCGGCCTCCAGGTCGATGTCGAAGGACTCGAAGAGCTCGCGCTCCTCGTCCTCCGGCGAGACCACCTGGATCCTGTAGCCGAGCTCCTCGCCGAGCAGCTGGAAGGTCTCCTCGTCGAGGGACTGCGTCTGCGTGGCCATCTCGCCGAGGTGGATGAGCACCGTGACGAGGGAGGCCGGGTTCGCGTTGATCTTCTCCGCGAAGTCCGTCAGGGACGCGCCGCGGCGCAGCCGCACGACCGTGTTGCCGTCGCCGTGGGGCACCGAGACGCCGCCGACGGACGGGGCCTTCATCTGCTCGAGCTCCTGGCGCTTCGCCCGCTTCGACTTGCGCTGCTTGCCGCGGGCACCGCCGCGCCCGAAGGCGCCCTGGGTGCCGCCGCGGCCGCCGCGGCCGGGGCCGCCGCCGGGACGGGAGAACCCGCCCCCGCCGCCACCGGGACCGCCGCGGCGGGGACCGGCGCCGCCGCCGGCCGGCCGCGCTCCGATCGGCGCCACGCCCGTGGTGTGACCGGGCATCATGTTCGGGCTGGGACGCGCCCCGCCGGGGCGGGGGCCGCCCTGGGGACGGGGCCCGGCCGGGCCCTGGCCCTGCGGACGGGGACCGCCCTGGCCCTGGCCCTGCGGACGGGGGCCGCCCTGGCGGTCGGGACGGCCCGAGCGCATGCCCTGCTGGGCGGCGAACGGGTTGTTGCCCGGACGGGGTCCGGCCGGGCGGGGAGCGCCCGGCCGCGGTGCGGCAGAACCGGGCCGGGGCGCGGGGCCACCGGGCCGCGGCGCGGCCGAACCCGGGCGGGGCGCGGAGCTGCGGCCCATGCCCTGCTGGCTGGCGAACGGGTTGTTCCCCGGGCGCGGGCCGGGACCGGGTGCCTTGGCTCCGGTCGAGGCGGGGCGCTGGGGCGCGCTCCGCTCCGGGGCCGAGGGCTGCTCGGCGGGCTTCTGCTCGGTCTGCTCGGGAGCCTTCTGCTCGGGAGCCTTCTCGGCGGGCCGGGCGGCAGCCTGGCCCGGGCCGGGCGCGGGGGTGCCGCTCCTGGTGCCCGCACCGGGCTTGGACGCCGGCTTGCCGGCCTTGGGGGCGGGCGGTGCCGCGGACGCCGGGCGGGCGGGGGCCGCGGCGGGCTTCTCCGGCCGGTCGGCGAAGGCGGACCGCAGTTTCTTGGCGACGGGCGGCTCGACGGTCGAGGACGCGCCTCGGACGAACTCACCCAGGGTCTGAAGCGTGGAAATCGCTTCCTTGGACGTTATTCCGAGCTCTTTAGCGAGCTCGTGAACGCGGGGCTTGGCCACTTCTCTCCTGTCTCGGTCCGCACCGAAACAGGTACGAACCACTTATTTTCCGTTGAGGCTCCCGGAGCGTCGGCCGTCGAGGACGGCGCGAGGTCGCGGGAGGCCGTTGGCAGAGCACAACGAAGCACTCATCGCTGGGCACTCATCGGTTTTCCATCGGTTCTCTGACTCGCTTTCCAGTTCTTCACCCGCGTGCGGACGTGGTCACCGGTCCGGTCGGACCGTGCGGGCTGCCGTCCGGGGACGGCTGTGGTCGGCACTCGTGCGCCCGGTCGCCGGGCCGGCCGTGAGGACAGCCAGGGCTTCCAGCTCGGGGGCGACCGTCTCCGTGTCCACAGGGGCCCGGAACGCACGCCGGAAGGCGCGTCGGCGCAGAGCCGAGTCCAGGCACTCGTGGGAGGGGTGGAGCCAGGCTCCACGGCCGCCGAGGCGGCCGTTCCGGTCGACCACGACCCGGGGGTCGCCGTCCGTCGGTTCGGTCGCCACGCGTACGAGCTGGTCAGGGTGTTCGGTGGACCGGCATCCGATGCACGTGCGACGGGAGTCTGCACTCACTCGTTCCGCACTCCTCGCCTCGCGCCGGGACGTCGGGGACGTCCCGTGCGGACCGGGGAGCCGGCACCGGACAGGGACCACCAACGGTCTGACCGCTGACCAGTCTATCCCGGGGACCGCCCTGCGCCGAAACCGGGCGCGTCCGGGCCGCACCGGGGCGGCTCGGACGGGACTCAGCCGCGACCGGCGGCCTTCGACTCCGGGACGATGTCGATCTTCCAGCCGGTGAGCTTCGCGGCCAGGCGGGCGTTCTGGCCCTCCTTGCCGATGGCCAGCGACAGCTGGCTGTCGGGGACGACGGCGCGGGACGAGCGGGCGCGCTCGTCGAGCACGGTCACCCGGGACACCTTGGCCGGGGACAGGGCGTTGGCGATGCACCGAGCGGGGTCGTCCGACCAGTCCACGATGTCGATCTTCTCGTCGTGCAGCTCGTTCATCACGGCGCGCACGCGGGAGCCCATCTCGCCGATGCACGCGCCCTTGGCGTTGATCCCGGACTGGGTGGCGCGCACGGCGAACTTCGTGCGGTGCCCGGCCTCGCGGGCGACCGCCATGATCTCCACGGTGCCGTCGGCGATCTCCGGCACCTCCATCTCGAACAGGCGGCGCACCAGGTCCGGGTGGGAGCGGGAGAGGGTGATGGACGGTCCCTTCATCCCGCGCTTGACCTCGACGACGTAGGCCCGGATGCGGGCGCCGTGGGGGTACTTCTCACCGGGGGCCTGCTCGTGCGGGGGCAGCACGCCCTCCACGGTGCCGAGGTCCACCTGCACCATGTGCGGGTGGTGGCCCTGCTGGATCTGCCCGGAGACGATCTCGCCCTCGCGGCCCTTGAAGTGGCCCAGGACGGCGTCGTCCTCGACGTCGCGCAGCCGCTGCAGGATGACCTGGCGTGCCGTCGAGGCGGCGATCCGCCCGAAGCCGGCCGGGGTGTCGTCGAACTCCCCGACGGCCGTGCCCTCGTCGTCGAGCTCCGGCGCCCAGATGGTCACGTGCCCGGTCCGGCGCTCGATCTCGGCGCGGGCCCCCGGGAGCGCGCCGGCGGTCTTGTGGTAGGCCAGCAGAAGGGCCTGCTCGATGGTGGGGATGAGCAGGTCCACGGGGATGTCGCGCTCACGCTCCAGCAGTCGGAGGGTGCTCATATCGATGTCCATGTCCGGCCTTCCTCACATGTCGACCCCGGGAACGGGACGGCGCGCCGTCGGGGATGACGGGGCGCCGGCACGGGTCCCGCTCGCACACTGGTCGTTGCACTCGGTTGTCGTCGTGCCGCTGGCCGCGGCGCCGGTGGGCGCCGCGGCGTCAACGGCACATCCTACACTCGCACCGGGCGCGGGCGGGCCGCTCAGTCCGTGAACTCGACCTCCACCCTGGCCCGGCGCACGGCGTCGAAGGCCCAGCGCTCCGGGTCGAGCAACCGGGGCGGCATGCCCTTCTTCACCTGGTGGCTGCGCTGCAGGAGGACGCCGCCCTCGTCCACCTCGAGCAGGCGTGCGGTGAACTTCTCCCCTTCCAGCGGGGTGACGCGCACCAGCCGGCCGATCGAGCGCCGCCAGTGCCGTGGCTCGGCGAGCTCCCGGGTGGCCCCCGGGGAGGACACCTCCAGCTCGTAGGCCGAGCCCGGCACGGGGTCCGTGCGGTCGAGGACGTCGGACACCGCGCGGGCGACCTCGGCGATCCGGTCGATGTCCACGCTGTCGGTGCGGTCCTCCGGGAGGTCCACCAGCACCTGGAGCACGAGACCGGTGCCGCCGGGCTTGAGGGCGACGTCCTCCAGGACCAGTCCTGCCCCCTCCACCGCCGGGCCGATCAGCCCGGCCAGTCGGCGGCGGTCGTCGGGTCCGGGGGTGCTGTGCTCGCTCACGGGGTCTCCTCGTGCTCTCGGGTCGGTCGGGCTCGGTCCTGGAGATCCTATGATGAACGCGACCCCCCGCTCTCCCCGTTCCCGCCCAGGAGTTCCCCGGTGACCGTTCCCCGCACGCCCGCCGGCCGGGTGCTCCCCGTGCTGCTGGGACTCCTGCTGGCGACCGGGGCCGCCGGTGCGTGGTGGCTCGACGGTGCCCGGCCGGTGCCCCCCGACGAGATCGCGCGCGCCGACGCGTGGCTGCGCACGGAGGCCGTGCTCGACGGTCCGCCCCTGGGCTCGGCGCCCGCCGCCGCCCGCGAGGCCCTGCGCGCGGACCTGGCCCGGCAGCTCGAGGCCCTCGGGCCCGCACCGGAGGAACGCGAGCGCGCCGCCGTCCGCGAGCAGCGCCCCTCCCCCGAGGACGCCGGGGAGCCGGCGTCCTCGGCGTCCGCCGCGCTCCGCGTCTCCGCCACGGCGCTGACCGAGGCCGCCCTGACCGCGGAGGACCCCGCCCTGGCTCGGGTGCTCGCCGCCGCGGCGGCGTCGCGCGCGACGTCGGCCCGGCAGCTCGACGGGCCCCCGGGACCGGACGGCGCCGCGCTGTGCGACGCGGGTTCCGACGCGGCACCCGGGGCGGACGCGGCACCCGGGGCGGAGACCGCTCCCGGCGGGACGACCGTTCCCGGCACGGTGCTGTGGTCGGCGCTGGACCGCACCGGCTACCTCCTCGAGGCCCTGGCCGCCCGCGCCGGGGCGGCCCCGACCGGCGGGGTCCCCGCCGAGCTGCTGGAGCAGGGGCGGGAGGACGTCGAGGAGCTCCTGGAGGTCCCGGCCGCCCGGCAGGTCCTCGAAACGGACCCCGGGCTGCCGGCGGGAGCCTACGTCCTGCCGGACGACGCGACCGAGCACCCCGGCCGGGCCGCGGACACGGCGGCCCGGGACGTGCAGGAGTCCGCCGCGCACGTGCTGGGCCGCGGGGACGCCGGCGCGCGGTGCTGGGCGGTCGTCGCGCTGGAGCGAGCGACCGGGTTCCGGGCCGCGCTCACCGGGGAGGTCGACGCCCTGCCCGGCGTCGTCCGCGAGGACACGACGCGGTGACACACCCCAGGGCCGCTGCCGGGCGGCTCACGCTCCCCGCAGGACGTCCAGGCCCAGCTTCAGGATGAGCAGCGAGACCACGCTCAGGAACACGACCCGGATGAATCGGTTGCCGCGGGCCACGGCCGTGCGCGCCCCGAGGTAGCCGCCCACCATGTTGGACAGGCCCAGCACGAGGCCCAGCCCCCACAGCACCGAGCCGTGCCCGAAGAAGAACACGAGTGCGCCCACGTTGGTCGCGAGGTTGACGATCTTCGCCTTCGCGCTCGCGGCCAGGAAGCTGTAGCCCAGCAGCGTGATCATGGCGATCACCAGGAAGGAGCCCGTCCCCGGGCCCATCACGCCGTCGTAGAAGCCGATGACGGTGCCGATCACCATGGCGGTCCCGTAGTGCCGCGCCCCGGTGTGGCGCAGCTCGGTGAGCTGGCCGACGGTCGGCTGCGCGACGGTGAACAGGAGCACCGCCACCAGCGCGGCCAGGATGATGGGCCGGAACACCTCCTCGGGCAGCGACGCCGCGAGGGCGGCCCCGCCGAAGCTGCCGACCAGGGCGACCCCGGCCATGGGCAGGGCCGTGCGCAGGTCCGGGGACGTGCGGCGGTAGAACGTCAGCGCGCTCGTGGCCGTGCCGAACACGGAGCCCATCTTGTTGGTGGCCAGGGCCTGGACCGGGCTGATCCCGGGCACCATCAGCACCACGGGCAGCTGCAGCAGTCCGCCGCCGCCGACCACGGCGTCGATGAACCCGGCGGCGAGTCCTGCCACGACCAGCAGGGCCACGACCTCGGGCCCGGCCTGCTCGAGGCCGGAGGCCCCCAGCCAGGCCTCGACCTGGTCCACGGGCTCAGCCGCGCACGGCTGCGGAGACCACCGCCGCGACGTCGTCCCGAGCCACGTCCTCGCTCGCCCCGCTCGCGCGGTCCTTGAGCTCCAGGAGTCCGTCCTTGAGCCCCCGGCCGACCACCAGGACGGTGGGCACGCCGAGCAGCTCGGCGTCGCCGAACTTCACGCCCGGGGACACCTTGGGCCGGTCGTCGAAGAGCACCTCGATCCCCTCGGCCTCGAGCTCGGCCACGATCTTCTCGGCCTCCTCGAGCACCTCGGGGCCCTTGCCCGTCGCCACCACGTGGACGTCGGCGGGGGCGACCTGGCGCGGCCAGAGCAGTCCCTTGTCGTCGTGGTAGGCCTCGGCCAGCGCGGCCACGGCGCGCGTGACCCCGATGCCGTAGGAGCCCATGGTCACGGTGACGAGCTTGCCGTTGCGGTCCAGGACCTTCAGCCCGAGCGCCTCGGCGTACTTGCGGCCCAGCTGGAAGATGTGGCCCATCTCGATGCCGCGCGCGGCCTCCAGCGGACCGGAGCCGTCCGGCGCGGGGTCCCCCTCCCGGACCTCGGCGCACTCGAGGACGCCGTCCCACGCGAAGTCGCGCCCGGCCGTGAGGTCGTAGACGTGCTTGCCGGCCACGTTGGCGCCGGTGACCCAGCGGGTTCCGCGGACCACCCGCGGGTCCACGAAGAACGGGATGCCGGTCGAGGACTCCTCGCCGAGCACGGCCTGGTCGAGGGCCAGGCCGGGGCCGATGTAGCCCTTCACGAGCAGCGGGCAGCTGCGCAGGTCCTCGTCGGTGGCCTGCTCGACCAGCAGCTCTCCCGAGACCTCCAGGGCGGCGCCGACGCCGGCCTCGATCCGCTTGAGGTCCACTCCGCGGTCCCCGGGCAGGCCGACCGCCACGAGCCGGCGCTCGCCGTCGGGCAGGACGACGGCCAGCACCACGTTCTTGAGCGTGTCGGAGGCCGTCCAGGGGCCCTCCTCCCGGGGGTGCAGCTCGTTGGACCGCTCCACGAGCGTGGCGATCGTGGGGCTGTGCGGGGTGTCGAGCACGCGCGCCTCGGGGAGCCCGTCGACGTCGCGCTCCTCGGGCACCACCGTGCTGACCGCCTCGACGTTTGCCGCGTAGCCGCCCGCCGAGCGCACAAACGTGTCCTCGCCGATGTCCGTGGGGTGCAGGAACTCCTCCGAGCGGGACCCGCCCATGGCCCCGGACTGCGCGGAGACGGCGACCACGGGCAGGCCGAGGCGCTCGAAGATCCGGACGTAGGCCTCGCGGTGCTGGGTGTACGACGCGTCGAGGCCGGCGTCGTCGACGTCGAAGGAGTAGGAGTCCTTCATGACGAACTCGCGCCCGCGCAGCAGGCCGGCACGGGGCCGGGCCTCGTCCCGGTACTTCGCCTGGATCTGGTAGAGCATCACCGGCAGGTCCTTGTACGAGGAGTACAGGTCCTTCACGAGCAGCGTGAACATCTCCTCGTGCGTGGGCGCCAGGAGGTAGTCGGCCTCCTTGCGGTCCTTGAGGCGGAAGAGGTTCTCGCCGTACTCCGTCCACCGGTTGGTGACCTCGTAGGGCTCGCGCGGCAGCAGCGCCGGGAAGTGCACCTCCTGGGCCCCGATCGCCCCCATCTCCTCGCGCACCACCTGCTCGACCTTCCCGAGCACCCGCAGGCCCATCGGCAGCCAGGTGTAGATGCCGGGGGCGGCCCGGCGGATGTAGCCGGCCCGGACGAGCAGCTTGTGGCTGTCCACCTCGGCGTCGACCGGGTCTTCGCGGAGGGTCCGCAGGAACAGGGAGGAGAGGCGCAGCGCCACGTGGGCTCCGTTTCTCCCGGGGAGCGCGGTGAGCTACGACCGGGCCCGGGGCGTCGAGAGGGTGCGCGGCACCGACGGCGCCGCTGATTCCGGTCAAATCTACACCCCCCGTCCGGGGGCCCGCGCCGGGGGTCGTTCCCCCGGGAGGCTCAGAGCAGCACGGTGGCGAACGTCCCGACCCGCTCGAAGCCGACCCGCCGGTAGGTGGCCAGCGCCCGGACGTTGTAGTCGTTGACGTAGAGGCTGACCACCGGGGTGCGCACGCGGGCCAGGCGCACGGCGGCGGCCATGCAGGGCACGGCCAGGCCCCGGCCTCGGTGGGCCGGGTCGACCCACACGCCCTGCACCTGGGCCACGCCGCGGGCCACCGAACCGAGGTCGGCCTTGAACACGACGCGGCCCCGGTCGTCGGTGAGCACGAGGCAGCGACCGGCCTCGACGAGCGCGGAGACCCGGTCCCGGTAGCCGCGGCCACCGCCCGTGTACGGGGAGTAGCCGACCTCCTCCTCGAACATGGCGGCGCTCGCGGGGAGCAGGGCCGGGAGATCCCCGGAGGTCGCGACGCGGACCCCGGGGTGCGGGGCGGGCTCCGGGTCGCGGTCGATCGCCAGCAGGGGCTGGACGGGGCGCAGGTCGAAGGGCCGGGGCCAGGAGCGCTCCACCCGGGACCACAGCCCCAGCACGAGCTCGGCGGGACCGAACAGCGAGGCGTGCCGCGACCCGCCCCGCCGCAGGTGCCCGCCGACGAGGTCGAGTCCCGGGGCGTCCAGGGCCACGGGCACCACGTTGGTGCCCACCCAGCAGGCGCCGGTCAGCTCTCCGTCGGGTCCGGCCGTCCCGACCACCGGCGGGGTCCGCGACCCCCTGCCCTCGCGGTAGGTCTCGACGTGGGCCGCGACGAAGGCATGGGCGACGGGGTCGGACCCGAGCAGCCGGTCCAGCTGGGCCGGATCGACCTCCCCCGCCGGCACCAGCCGCGGCACCGTCCTCCGCTGCGTCCTCAACCGCTCGTCACCGGCCCGTCAGCTGACGCTCACGACGGGGCTGCCCGCCGTGCTCTCCCCGTTCTCGTCCGTCTCCATCTCGGCGGCGATGCGGTTGGCCTCCTCGATCAGCGTCTCCACGATCAGGTCCTCGGGAACGGTCTTCACGACCTCGCCCTTGACGAAGATCTGGCCCTTGCCGTTGCCGGAGGCCACGCCCAGGTCGGCCTCGCGCGCCTCGCCGGGACCGTTGACCACGCAGCCCATCACGGCCACCCGCAGCGGGACGGTGAGGCCCTCGAGGCCCGCCGTGACCTCGTCCGCGAGGGTGTAGACGTCCACCTGCGCACGACCGCACGAGGGGCAGGAGACGATCTCGAGCTTGCGCGGGCGCAGGCCCAGGGACTGCAGGATCTGGTTGCCGACCTTGACCTCCTCGACCGGCGGAGCCGAGAGCGAGACCCGGATGGTGTCGCCGATGCCCTGGGAGAGCAGGGCGCCGAAGGCGGTGGCGGACTTGATGGTGCCCTGGAAGGCCGGACCGGCCTCGGTCACGCCGAGGTGCAGGGGCCAGTCGCCGCGCTCGGCGAGCAGCTGGTAGGCCCGCACCATGGTGACCGGGTCGTTGTGCTTGACCGAGATCTTGAAGTCGTGGAAGTCGTGCTCCTCGAACAGGGACGCCTCCCACACCGCGGACTCCACGAGGGCCTCCGGGGTGGCCTTGCCGTACTTGTCCATGATCCGCTGGTCGAGCGAGCCCGCGTTCACGCCGATCCGGACGGACACCCCGGCGGCCTTGGCCTCGCGGGCGATCTGGGCGACCTGGTCGTCGAACTTGCGGATGTTGCCCGGGTTCACGCGCACGGCCGCGCACCCGGCCTCGATGGCCGCGTAGACGTACTTCGGCTGGAAGTGGATGTCCGCGATCACCGGTATCGGGGACTTCATCGCGATGATCGGCAGGGCGTCGGCGTCGTCCTGGGACGGGCAGGCCACCCGCACGATGTCGCAGCCGGTGGCGTTGAGCTCGGCGATCTGCTGCAGGGTGGCGTTGATGTCCGTCGTGGGGGTGGTCGTCATGGACTGCACGCTCACCGGCGAGTCGGAGCCGACGCCCACGGACCCGACCCGGATCTGCCGGGTCCTCCGGCGCGGGGAGAGGACGGGCTGGGGCGCGGCGGGCATGCCGAGGCTGACCGGGGTCAAGGAGTTCCTCCGAGGAATTCGAGGGCAGGAGCTGGAGCGGTGGCGCCGGGACCGGAAACCGGGCCCGTCGCCGGTACCCATTGTGCCCCATGCTCCCGGCCGGTCCCCGGGAGCCGCCCGGGGTTCCGCCCTGGCCGAACGGACGACCGGCCCGGCCGGCGGCTCAGAACAGGCGGACCGGCTCGACGATGTCGGCGTAGATCAGCAGGACGGACATCCCGATCATCAGCACCGCGACGGCGTAGGTCGCCGGCAGCAGCCGGGCGGGGTCGAACGGGCCCGGATCGCGGTGCCCGAGCAGCCGGGCACTCCCCCGGCGCAGCGCCTCCCACAGCGCCCCGGCGACGTGCCCGCCGTCCAGCGGCAGCAGGGGAAGCAGGTTGAACACGAACAGCGCCAGGTTCACGGAGCCGACGAGCCCCACCAGGGAGGCCGCCTTGTCCCGCAGCGTGATCTCCTCGTGCGCGGCGATCTCCCCCGAGATCCGGCCGACCCCCACCACGGAGATCGGCCCGTCCGGGTCCCGCGGCGCGTCCGAGAACGCCGCCTCCGCGACCTCGTACACGCGCTGGGGCAGGTGCAGGACCACCCCGGCGATCTGCTGCAGGCCGTCGAGCACCGCTCCGGGCACCGCGGTCAGCGGCTGCCGGACGGGCTCGGCCGTGGGGCTGATCCCGATGAACCCGACCTCCTCGTAGCGCGGGGTGCCGTCCTCCCCGGTCACGGCCGTGCCGTCGTCGTCCAGCACGGGCCGGGCGGTGAGGATCGGGGTGAGGTCGGTGCGCACGGTCGCCCCGTCCCGTTCCACCAGCAGGGGGACCCGTTCCCCGGCACGGTCGCGGATGCGCCCGGTGAGCTCGTCCCACGAGGCGACCGGGGCGCCGTCGACGGACGTGACGACGTCCCCGGGGCGCAGCCCGGCGGCGTTGGCCGGGGCCCGCGGGTCCCCCGGGCGGCACTCGGTCTGTCCGTCCGTCTGCCGCTCGGCGGGGACCACGCACTCGGACACCCACGCGACGGTCGTGGTGGGCGTCGCGGTGCCGAAGCCGGAGAGCAGCACGGCCAGGCACAGGGTCCCGAGCAGCAGGTTCATCACCGGGCCGCCGAGCATGATGACGATCCGCTTCCACACGGGCAGGCGGTAGAACACGCGGTCCTCGTCGCCGGGGGCGAGCTGCCCGGCCGCGGCGCCGCGCGCCTCCGAAGCCAGCTGCTGCAGCACCCCGGTGCTCGAGGAGCGGGCCTGCGCGCCCGCACGCACCGGCGGGTACATCCCCACCATGGAGATGTAGCCGCCCAGCGGGACCGCCTTGAGCCCGTACTCCGTCTCGCCCCGCCGGCGGGAGAACACGGTGCGCCCGAAGCCGACCATGTACTGCGTGACCCGCACCCCGAAGAGCTTGGCCGGCACCAGGTGGCCGATCTCGTGCAGGGCGATCGAGACCGCGATGGCGACGGCGGCGAGCAGCACGCCCACGAGGAACAGCACGACGCCCATCCGTGGGACCTCCCGGGATCGTCGACGGTCCCCGGCGGGCGCCGGGGACGGCGGGACCGTGCGCTGTGCACGGCGAGAACCAGTGTGCACCACCATCCTGGGCGGCGCGTGGCAGCCGCACCGGTGCACGACGACGGCCGGCCGCCCCCGCGGGAGGCGGCCGGCCGTCGCGGGCCGTGCGGTGCGTCAGCGGCGGAGCATCTTCCGGGCCAGCCAGTTGCCGAAGAACTGCACCGACTGGACGAGCAGGATGATGACGGCCACCGCGGCCCACGTCACCTCGTCGTTGAACCGCTGGTAGCCCAGGCGCAGGGCGAAGTCGCCCAGGCCCCCGGCGCCGATGGCACCGGCCATCGCGGACATGTCCGTGATGCCGATGACGAGGAAGGTGTAGCCGAGCACCAGGGGCCCCAGCGCCTCGGGCAGGATCACCGTGGTGATGATCCTGAACCGGGACACGCCCATGGACCGCGCCGCCTCGACCACACCGGGGTCGACCCCCACCAGGTTCTGCTCCACGATGCGCGCGACCGCGAAGGTCGCCCCGATGGTCATCGCGAAGATCGCCGCGTTGGGGCCGAGCCGGGAGCCGACCACCGCGGTGGTCAGCGGTCCCAGGGCCGCGAGCAGGATGATGAACGGGATGGGCCGGACGAAGTTCACGAGCACGTTCAGCGCCGTGAAGACCACCCGGTTCTCCAGGATGCTGCCCCGCCGGGTGACGTACAGGCCCGTGCCCACGAGCAGGCCCAGGAGGCCCGCGAGCACCAGGGTCGCCGTGACCATGTACAGGGTCTCCCCGACGGCCTTGAGCAGTTCGGGTCCGAGGACCGACCAGTCCGTCATGCCGCCACCTCCCGCACGGTCGTGACCCGGGCGAGCTCGGCGACCACCTGGTCCACGGCGTCGTCGGCCCCCTGCAGCTCGAACGTGAGCGCGCCGAAGGACTGCTCCTGCAGCACGCTGATCCCCCCGAAGGCGATGGTGAAGCGCACGCCCCGGGTGACGCCGTCGGAGAGGATCCCGCCGATGTCGGTGTCGTCCCGGACGTCCACGGACACGAGCCGGCCGTGGTGGGTGCGCCGCAGCCGCTCCACCTCGTCCGGGCCGGGCTCGGTGTGCATGACCGACGAGACGAAGCGCCGTGCGGTCTGCGTGCTCGGCCGGGAGAACACCTCGGCCGTGCTGCCGTGCTCCACGACCCGCCCGTTCTCCATCACGGCCACGCGGTCGGCGATCGCGCGCACGACCTCCATCTCGTGGGTGATGAGCACGATCGTGATGCCCAGCTCCCGGTTGACCCGCTGCAGCACCTGCAGCACCTCCTGGGTGGTCTCCGGGTCCAGCGCGCTCGTCGACTCGTCGGCGAGCAGCAGCTTGGGGTTGGACGCCAGCGCACGGGCGATGCCCACGCGCTGCTTCTGCCCGCCCGACAGCTGCTCCGGGTAGTTGCGGGCCCGCTCGCTCAGGCCCACGAACTCGAGCAGCTCGGCGACCCGCTGCCGGCGCCGCTCCTTGGGCCAGCCGGCCCGCTTGAGCGGGTACTCGACGTTGCCCGCCACGGTCCTCGAGGTGAAGAGGTTGAACTGCTGGAAGATCATGCCGATGTCCCGGCGCAGCGACGCCAGCTGCGGCTCGGTGCGCCCGTCCACCCGGCGGCCGTCGACCTCCACGGTGCCGCTCGTCACCGGTTCGAGCCCGTTGATGAGGCGCACGAGCGTGGACTTGCCGGCGCCCGAGTAGCCGATCACGCCGAAGATCTCACCGCGGCGGATGTCGAGCGTGACGTCCTCCACGGCGGTGACCTCGCGGCGGGAGCGGCCGGTGCCGACCACGAAGGTCTTGCTCACCCCGGCGAACCGGACGATCGGATCCGCACCCGTCACTCCGACTGCCCCTGCAGGTCCTCGGCGTAGCGGGTGGTGATGTCCTCGAGCTCCTGCTGCTCGAGCTGCAGCGGCACCGCGGTGCCGTCGGTCTCGTTGGCCTCGGCCTCGAGCACGGCGGGGTCGTGGTAGAACCCGGCGACCTGCTGCAGGGTCTCGTCCTCGGCCCACTGCTCCTGGGCCGCGAAGAGGTTGACGTAGGCGCGGGCGCCCTCGCTGTCGGCGCCGTCCTCGAACAGCGCGTCGTCGGCGTCGAGTCCGGCGTCCGCGAGGAAGTCGTTGTTCACGATCGAGCCCTGGACGGAGTCCAGGGAGAGCACCGTCTGCTCGGCCGAGACCGGGGTGACGGAGACGGTGGAGTTCTCCTCGTCGATGTCGAACTCGGTCGGGGCCGTGGTCTCGGAGGTGAAGCGGATCAGGCCGGCCTCCTCCAGCACGAGCAGGCCGCGGGAGAGGTTGATCGAGTCGTTGGGCACGGCCACGGTGTCGCCCTCCTGGAACTGGTCCAAGGACGTGTACTCCTCCGAGTACAGTCCCAGCGGGTAGATCGAGGTCGAGCCGACCGGCGTGATGGTGTCCTCGGCGTTGTTGTTGTAGTCGGCGAGGAACGCGGGGTGCTGGAACCAGTTCAGGTCGATCTCCCCGCTGCTCAGGGCGGGGTTCGGCTGCTGGTAGTCGCTGAAGGAGACGTACTCGACGGTCACGCCGTTCTCCTCCGCCACCTGCTGCAGCGCCTCGTGGGTGGAGTTCTCGCCCACCACGCCGATGGTGACGACGCCGTCGTCGGCCGGGTTCTCGGCGCTGGTGCCGGATTCCCCGCCGCAGGCGGTGAGGGTGAGGCCGAGGGTGGTGGCCAGGGCGAAGAAGGTGAGGCGCTGCGATCGCATGTCGTGCCTTTCCGTGGGTCCGGGATGTCGGGGCTTCCCACCGGTGCATCACGGACGGCGGCCACGGTCGAGGGCACGCCGGAGGGCGGGTCCACGGTCGAACCGTACTTGCCGCCGGCCGTCGATGGCCGGTGCCGGATGGTTCACCTGGGGCACCCCACTACGGGAGAGGGTTGCCGCCCAGCAAGCCAGGGCTTCGCGCTGGGACTCGTCATCCGCCGGACACACTAGCACGTACGGCGGGACCAATCCGGGCCGGTCAGCGGGCCAGGACCTCGTGGGCGCGGCGCCGGGCCCAGCGCTCGGCCTCGAGCACCGCCTCGAGGTCCGGGCTGCCGGTCCCCTCGTGCTCGCCGAGCACCGTCTCGACCGTGTCCACGATGGACGGGAAGCGGATCCGGCCGTGGTGGAAGGCCTGCACCGCCTCCTCGTTGGCGGCGTTGAAGACCGCGGGGCACGTGCCGCCGCGCTCCCCCGCCGCCTTGATGAGGTCCACGGCGGGGAACGCCTGCCGGTCCAGCGGCTCGAAGGTCCACTCGGCGGCGCGCGTCCAGTCGCACGCCGGGGCCGCGCCGGGCACCCGGTGCGGCCAGGCCAGGCCCAGCGCGATGGGCAGGCGCATGTCGGGCGGCGAGGCCTGGGCGATCGTCGAGCCGTCCACGAACTGCACCATGGAGTGCACGACCGACTGCGGGTGGACCACCACGTCGATGCGCTCGAGCGGGACGTCGAAGAGCAGGTGCGCCTCGAGCACCTCGAGCGCCTTGTTCACCATGGAGGCCGAGTTGGTCGTGACCATCAGGCCCATGTCCCACGTCGGGTGGCGCAGCGCGTCCTGCGGGGTGACCGCTTCGAGCTCGGCCCGGGAGCGGCCGCGGAAGGGGCCGCCGGAGGCCGTCAGCACGAGCCGGTCCACCTCTCCGGCGGTGCCGCCGCGCAGCGCCTGCGCGAGGGCGGAGTGCTCGGAGTCCACGGGGATCAGCGCGTCCGGGTCCCCGGTGGCCGCCGCGGCCTCCTTGACGAGAGCCCCTCCGGCGATCAGCGACTCCTTGTTCGCCAGGGCGAGCTTGTGCCCGGCCCGCAGCGCCGCCAGCGTGGGGGCGAGTCCGATGGAGCCGGTGATCCCGTTGAGTACGAGGTCGGCGTCCGGGTGGGCCGCGGCCGCCGATGCCGCATCGGGTCCGTGCAGGACGTCCGGGCGGTAGTCCGTGGCCCCGGCGGCCGACGCGCACTCCGCGATCAGCCGTGCCAGCCGGGCCGCGTCCCGGCCGGTCCCGCTCGTCGCCACGAGGGCCGCGCGGGTCTCGACGGCCTGCTCCGCCAGCAGCTCCGGGTGGCGCCCCCCGGCCGCGAGCGCGACCACGGTGAACGGGGCCGCGCCGTCGAGCTCACGGACGGCCCGCACGACGTCGAGCGCCTGCGTGCCGATCGAGCCCGTCGAACCGAGGACGCTGATCCGGCGGGGGCCGGCGGCGGCGAGCGCGCGCAGCTCGGGCGTGGAGCGGGTGCGGGGCGAGGAGGCGGGGGCTGTCATGGCCCCAGTATCTCCCAGTGCCGAGGGGTCGCCGGCCCGCCGCAGGACCGGGTACGACGAAGGCCCCACCCACCGTCTCCGGTGAGTGGGGCCTCGACACCCGCTGGGAGTCCGATCAGTGGGCGCGGCCCTTGCGGCCGGTGATGAGGCCCCAGATGAACAGCACGATGAGCGCACCGACGATCGCGGTGATCCAGGTGCCCAGGTCCCAGAAGCTGTCGATGCTGCCGATGCCGATCAGCGAGCCGATGAAGCCTCCGAGGAGGGCTCCGACGATGCCGAGGATCATGGTGACGATGATGCCGCCACCCTGGTTGCCCGGCATGATGAGCTTGGCGAGGGCGCCGGCGATGAGGCCGAGGACGATCCAACCGAGAATTCCCATGACTGCTCCTTATCCGTCCCGGGAGGGACTTTCATTGTACGCAACCGGTGAGTATCCCTGGAATACCCTGACGTTGCTTCTGAACCCACCCTAACCGACGGTCAGCCACCTGTCTTTTTACTTTCGGGAATTCTCGGCCGTGTCGGGAACGCGAACCGGCCCGCCCGGGGAGCCGTGGCTCCGGGCGGGCCGGGAGTCGCTCCAGGTGGGAGCGGGGAGGACGTCAGTGGGCGACGGGCTTCTCCGCACCGATGCCTGTGAGGGAGCGCACCTCCATCTCGGACTGCTTGACCGGGTCCTCGAGACGGCGCTCCGTCATGGAGCCGATGAAGCCGAGGAGGAAGGAGGCCGGGATCGAGACGATGCCCGGGTTCTGCAGCGGGAACCACGCGAAGTCGGCCGTCGGGATCATCGACGTCTCGGTGCCGGACATGACCGGGGAGAAGATGATGAGCCCCACCGACATGATCAGGCCGCCGTACATGGACCAGACCGCGCCGCGGGTGGTGAAGCGCCGCCAGTACAGGGAGTACAGGATGGTCGGCAGGTTCGCCGAGGCCGCGACCGCGAAGGCGAGCGCCACGAGGAACGCGACGTTCTGGCCCTGCGCACCGATGCCGCCCGCGATGGAGACGAGGCCGATGACCACCACCGTGGTCTTGGCGACCCTGAGCTCCTTGCGGGGGTCGGAGTCGCCCTTCTTGATGACGCTGGTGTAGATGTCGTGGGCGAACGAGGCCGAGGCCGTGATGGCCAGGCCCGCGACGACCGCGAGGATCGTGGCGAAGGCCACCGCCGCGATGATGCCCATCAGCAGCGAACCGCCCAGCTCGAACGCCAGCAGCGGGGCCGCGGAGTTCACGCCGCCGGGCGCCGCCTGGATCCGCTCGGCGCCGATGAGGGCCGCCGCACCGAAGCCGAGGATGAGGGTGAACAGGTAGAACAGGCCGATGAGCCCGATCGCCCAGACCACCGAGGTGCGGGCCTCCTTGGCCGTGGGCACCGTGTAGAAGCGCATCAGCACGTGGGGCAGGCCCGCGGCGCCGAAGACGAGGGCGAGGCCCAGGGAGATGAAGTCCAGCTTGCTGGTCTCCGTGGCCCCGTAGCGCAGGCCCGGCTCCAGGATGGCCGGGTTGCCGGAGACCGCGACCGCGTCACCGAGCAGCGAGGAGAAGTTGAAGCCGTACAGCGCCAGGATCCAGACGGTCATCACCGCCACGCCGGAGACGAGGAGCACGGCCTTGATGATCTGCACGTAGGTGGTGCCCTTCATCCCGCCCACGAGCACGTAGACGATCATCAGCGCGCCCACGACCACGATGACCAGCGACTGGCCCGTCCGGGATCCGATGCCGAGCAGCAGCGACACCAGCGCGCCGGCGCCGGCCATCTGGGCCAGCAGGTAGAACGCGGACACGGAGAGCGTGGAGATGGACGCCGCGACGCGCACGGGGCGCTGGCGCAGGCGGAACGACAGGACGTCGGCCATCGTGAACTTGCCGGTGTTGCGCAGGAGCTCGGCGATGAGCAGCAGAGCCACGAGCCAGGCCACGAGGAAGCCGATGGAGTACAGGAACCCGTCGTAGCCCTGGATGGCGATCGCGCCGACGATGCCCAGGAAGGACGCCGCCGAGAGGTAGTCACCCGCGATGGCGAGTCCGTTCTGGGTGCCGCTGAAGCCGCGGCCGCCGGCGTAGTAGTCGGCCGCCGTGGCCGTGGACTTGGAGGCCCGGAGGACGACCACCATCGTGACGACGACGAACGCGCCGAAGATGGAGATGTTGATCCATGGCGTGCCGACCGTTTCCGTGGTGGCGGTCGCCATGGGCGCGAGCGCGGAGTGCAGGGGGTTCATCGATCAGTTCTCCTGTCCGTGGGCGCCGCCGGTGGGGCCGAGGCTGGGCTCGAGGCGCTCTCGGATGGCCGTGGCTTTCGGGTCGAGCTTGCGGTTGGCGAAGGCCACGTAGGCGCCCGTGATCGCGAAGGTCGTGACGAACTGGAGCAGGCCCAGGATCACGCCCAGGTTGACGTTGCCGACGACCTGGATGGCGAACAGCTGCGGCACGTACATGGCGAGCACCACGTACAGCAGGTACCAGACCAGGAAGACGATCGCGAGCGGGAAGACGAAGCCGCGGTGGGTCTTCCGCAGCTCTTGGAACTCGGGCGACCGCTGGGCCGCGGGGAAGTCGACGTCGGCGACGAGCTCGTCGGCGTCGATGGGTGGCTGGTTGGACATGGGCTACCTCCTCATGTGATGTGGCCCACAGTAGGCCGTTGTATGCAGAGGGGCAAGATGAAACGCCGAATTGCTCACTCCGGAGGGTCCCGGACGACACGATCCCGTGTTTTTGGCCCAGCCCCGCTCCGGCATGTATACACAGTGGCGTCGGGTCGCCCGGTTCAGCGCAGCGCCAGGAGCAGCTCGACGGCACGGTCCAGGAAGGCGTCCACCTGTTGCTCCTCGTAGCTCCGCTCGCCCTGCGCCGGCGGGAACACGGCCCGCCGCAGCTCGGCCGGAGCGAGGGCGCCCGTGCCGTCGAGCCGGGCGCCGAGGCGCTCGCACAGCACGTCGACGTGGGCCGCGGAGTAGCCTTGGGCCCGCGGCCGGGAGGGGCGCCGGAAGCGCTGGGTGCGCGGCCGGTCGAGACGGTTCCGCAGGAGCGTTCCCAGGCCGTCCAGATGCTCCTGCCACGCCTCGGGACCGCGCGCACGCAGGAAGCGCTCCCGCTCGGCCGCCGCCAGCGCGTCCTCGGCCGCGTCCAGGACCTCGTCGACGGCTTCGGGCCGGTAGCCGCCCCGTGCGCCGCTGAAGACGGCCGCGCGCACCTGCGCGCTGACCACGGCGCCGGCCCGCTCCCCCGCCCCGGTGCCGTCCGGCGGGTCCTGCAGGGCCGCGTCCACGGCGGCCAGGAGCTCGTCCACCTCGGCCACGTCGTAGCCCCGCTCGACCTCGCCGCACCGCCGGATGCGGTCGGTGACCGGGCGGGTGCCTGCTCGTTCGGAGGTCATGGGCGGCAGATCCTGGGCGGTCCGGTCAGGCGCCCGCGGCGAACAGCTCGAAGAGCAGGTACCCGGCGGGCACGGCGAAGAGGATGGAGTCGATCCGGTCCATCACGCCGCCGTGGCCGGGCAGGAGCGTGCCCATGTCCTTGATCCCCAGCTCGCGCTTGACCATGGACTCGGAGAAGTCGCCGAGCGTCGCGGCGAAGACGAGGACGCCCGCCAGGACGGCGCCCTCCCACCAGGAGTGGTCGAGCAGCAGGACGGCGCACAGGATGCCGATGACCACGGAGCCGCCCAGGGAGCCGGCGAAGCCCTCCCAGGACTTCTTGGGACTGATCCGGGGCGCCATGGGGTGGCGTCCCCAGACGACCCCCACGGCGTAGCCGCACGTGTCCGAGCCGACGGCCAGCAGCATGACGGTGAGCACCTTCAGGGGCCCCGCCTCCGTGTGGTACAGCAGCAGCGCGATGCTGAGCAGGAAGCTCACCCACACCAGGGCGAAGACGGAGCCCATGATCGACAGGATCATGCCGTCCCGGTCCCCCAGCGCCCGCCACACGATCACGAGGGTCAGCCCCACGATCACGGCCATCATGAGCGCCTCGCCGCCGCCCGCGAAGGCGGCGACGGGCATGAGCACGCCGGCGGTCACCGCCGGGATCCGGGGGATGGCGATGCCGCGGAAGCGCAGCGACCGCCCGACCTCCCAGACGCCGATCCCGGCGGCCGTCCCGGCGAAGAGGGCCAGCACGAGGGGCTGGAAGAACAGGCCGACGAGGAGGGTCCCGATGAGCACCACGGCGACGCCCACCGCCGCCGGCAGGTTCCGGCCGGCCCGCGAGGGAGCGGTGTGCCGGCGCCCGGGGGTCGTGGCGGGCCCTCCCGCGCCGGGGGCCGACCGGGCACGGGAGGAGACGGCCTCCCCGGCGGGTCCCGGGGAAGCCGTCGCCTCCTGGTGCGGTCGTCGCGGGTCCGCCATCAGACCTGCAGCAGCTCGGCTTCCTTGTTCTTGAGCATCTCGTCGATCTGGTCGATGTGCTTCTTGGTCGCGGCGTCGAGATCCTTCTCGCCGCGCTTGCCCTCGTCCTCGCCGACGTCCCCGTCCTTGACGGTCTTCTCGATCTGGTCCTTGGCGTGCCGGCGGATGTTGCGCACGGAGACGCGGGCCTCCTCGGCCTTGTGCCCGACCACCTTGACGTACTCCTTGCGGCGCTCCTGCGTCAGCTCCGGCATGACCACGCGGATGACGTTGCCGTCGTTGGCGGGGTTGGCCCCGATGTCCGAGTTGCGCAGCGCCTTCTCGATGGCGGTGAGCGCCGACTTGTCGTACGGCGTGATGAGCAGCGTGCGGGCCTCCGGGTTCTGGAAGGAGGCGAGCTGCTGGAGCGGGGTGGGAGTGCCGTAGTACTCGACCAGCACGCTGGAGAAGAGCGACGGGTTGGCCCGGCCCGTGCGGATGGCGGCGAAGTCCTCCTTGGCGCCGTCCACGGCCTTGGCCATCTTCGTCTTCGCTTCGGACATGATGTCTGAGATCACGTAGGGGCTCCTTCGTCGTGTCGCACGGAGTCCTCCGCGCGGGGTCGGTGGGGCCGGTCGCCGCGCGGGGACCGCGCGGCCCGGCCGTGCTGGGCCCAGTCTAGCCGGGGGTCGTCCCGCGCCGGCTCACGCGGTGACGAGGGTGCCGATCTGCTCCCCGAGGAGGGCCCGGGTCACGTTGCCCTCCCCCTCCATGCCGAACACGCGCATCGTCACGTCGTTGTCGCGGCACAGGCTGAAGGCCGTCTGGTCCATGACGCGGATGTCGCGGGCCAGGGCCTCCCCGTAGGTCAGCGCGGACAGCCGCTGGGCGTCCGGGTTGGTGCGGGGGTCGGCCGTGTAGACGCCGTCCACCCCGTTCTTCGCCATGAGGACCTCGTCCGCGTGGACCTCGAGGGCGCGCTGCGCGGCCACGGTGTCCGTCGAGAAGTAGGGCAGCCCGGCGCCGGCGCCGAAGATCACGACGCGGTCCTTCTCCATGTGGCGGATGGCCCGGCGGGGGATGTACACCTCGGCCACCTGCTCCATCTTGATCGCGGACTGCACGCGGGTGTCGACCCCGCACTGCTCGAGGAAGTCCTGCAGGGCCAGGCAGTTCATGACGGTGCCGAGCATCCCCATGTAGTCGGCGCGGGAGCGGTCCATGCCGGCCTGGGAGAGCTCCGCGCCCCGGAAGAAGTTCCCGCCGCCGACGACGACCGCGGTCTCGACCTGCCCGACGGTGGCCGCGATCTGCTCGGCGATGTCCCGGACCACGCGGGTGTCCACCCCGATGGAGCCGCCGCCGAAGACCTCCCCGGAGAGCTTCAGCAGCACCCGGCGGCGCGTGGGGGCGACCCGCGGGTCCCGGCTCAGGCGCAGGGCTTCGTCCTTGATCTCGGACGCAGAAGTGGTGGGCATGGTTCCTCCCGGCGACGACGGAGCGGCGTGGACGGCACGGCCCCGCGACGGTGCTGGCGGCTCGGGGGCGGACCTCCCTCAGCATACAGAACGCGTCCGTCCCCCTCCGCCCCCACCACGTGCCGGCCGGTCCCGGGCGCCGGTCCCGGAACGGCCGTCGTGCGAGGTCGGCACGGGAACGACGGAGGGAGGGACCCCTGCGGTGCAGGGGTCCCTCCCTCCGGAGCGGGCGCCGCGGCGCCGGGACGGGTCAGGCGCCGACGCGGAAGCGGGCGAAGGCCGTGGCGGTCGCGCCGGCCTCCTCGAGCACCTTGCCGACGGACTTCTTGGCGTCCTTGGCGAAGTCCTGGTCGAGCAGGACGACGTCCTTGTAGTAGCCCTTGAGCCGGCCGGAGATGATGTTCGGGAGGATCTTCTCCGGCTTGCCCTCGGCACGGGCGGTCTCCTCGGCGACGCGCTTCTCCGACTCGACGGTCTCGGCGGGCACGTCCTCCTCCGTCAGGAACGTCGGGGACATCGCGGCGATGTGCACGGCGACGTCGTGGGCGACCTCTCCGGCCTCGGCACCGGCGACCGCCAGGAGCACGCCGACCTGCGCCGGGAGGTCCTTCGAGGTCTTGTGCAGGTAGACGGCCACGTTCTCGCCCTCGACACGGGCGATGCGGCGGACGACGACCTTCTCGCCGAGCAGGGCACCGGTCTCGGTGACGAGCTCGGAGACGGACTTGCCGTCGGCCTGGGCGTCCAGGAGCGCCTCGAGCGTGGTCGCGTCGGCGGCCACGGCGGCGTCGAGGACCTTGTTGCCGAACTCGACGAACGGGGCGGACTTCGCCACGAAGTCGGTCTCGGAGTTGACCTCGACCATGTAGCCCACGGTGCCCTCGACGCGTGCGGCGACGAGGCCCTCGGCGGTGGCCCGGCCCTCGCGCTTGGTGACGCCCTTGAGGCCCTTGACGCGGATGATCTCCTGGGCCTTCTGCAGGTCGCCGTCGGCCTCGTCGAGCGCCTTCTTGACGTCGAGCATGCCCGCGCCGGTGCGCTCGCGCAGGGCCTTGATCTCAGTGGCGGTGTAGTTCGCCATGGGAACTCCTCACGTAGTCGGTGGTGCCGGCCGGGGCGGACAGGAGCCCGCCCCGGCCGGCCTCGGGCGGGAACGGTGCCCCGCCGGGGGAAACGAACGGTGGACGGAGACTACTCGGCGGAGGTCTCGCTCTCGGCCGGCGCGGCGGCCACGGCCGGAGCCTCGGCCTCGGCGGGGACCTCGGCGGCGGCCTCGGCCGGCTCCTCGGCCGTGGCGGTCGCCTCGGTGGGGGTCTGCTCGGTGGTGGTCTGCTTGGCGGCGTGCTGCTCGAGCAGCTCGCGCTCCCACTCGGCCATCGGCTCGGCGGCCTGGTCGGCGCCGCCGGACTTCTTGTTGTGGCGCTCCATGAGGCCCTCGGCCACGGCGTCGGCGATCACGCGGGTCAGCAGGTTGACGGAGCGGATGGCGTCGTCGTTGCCCGGGATCGGGAAGGCGACCTCGTCGGGGTCGCAGTTGGTGTCGAGGATCGCGACGACGGGGATGCCCAGCTTCTGGGCCTCGTCCACCGCGAGGTGCTCCTTCTTGGTGTCCACGATCCAGATCAGGGACGGGGCCTTGGTCAGGTTGCGGATGCCGCCGAGGGTGCGCTCCAGCTTGTCCATCTCGCGGCGCAGGAGCAGCAGCTCCTTCTTGGTGTACTGCGAGCCGGCGACGTCGTCGAAGTCGATCTCCTCGAGCTCCTTCATGCGCTCGATGCGCTTGGAGACCGTGGCGAAGTTGGTCAGCATGCCGCCGAGCCAGCGGTGGTTCACGTAGGGCATGCCCACGCGGGTGGCCTGCTCGGCGATGGCCTCCTGGGCCTGCTTCTTCGTGCCGACGAAGAGGATGGTGCCACCGTGGGCGACGGTGGTCTTGACGGCCTCGTAGGCGCGGTCGATGAAGGACAGCGACTGCTGGAGATCGATGATGTAGATGCCGTTGCGCTCGGTGAAGATGAAGCGCTTCATCTTCGGGTTCCAGCGGCGGGTCTGGTGGCCGAAGTGCACGCCGCTGTCGAGGAGCTGGCGCATGGTAACGACGGACATGTCGTCTCCTTGTTCTCGTGCGGGAGGGCGTGCGACGACGCCCGGCCCGCGGGTACGGTTCTCGGCTGCGTCCGGCGGACGAGCCCCTGGCGCAGCGGTGGGCGGACCCGGAGGGTCCGCCGCCTGGCCGCCGTGCCGCACCCCGCCGGGACGGGGAACGCGGACCGGGGCGGCCGGGCCGGGACAGGAGATCCCGGCGGCGCTGCGCGCGAAGTCAGCGGCTCGCCGCCGCGCCGTCGGCTCCGGCGTTCGGGGCCGGGTCCGGGAAGGTCACGAGGGCACGCTGTGGAAGCGCAGAGAGCACACTGCGGGGTCAAGTGTACTACAGGGCCTCATCGGCCCTGCACACGACCGGGCCCGTGCGGGCGCCGGCCGGCGGCGTCCCCAGCACGGTGCCGGCAGGGCCCCGGGGACCCCGGCGGCACCGAGAGTGGGCGCATGCGCAACCGTCCCTTCCCGCGCCGCAGGTGGCTCCGTCCCTCACGACGCCCGGCCGCGCGGGCGGGGCTCCTGGCCCTGGTGCTGCTCCTCGGCCCCGCCGCAGCGCCCCTCGCCTCGGCGGAACCGGGGTGGGCGTGGCCGCTGGCGCCGCGGCCGGCCGTGGTGGGCGACTGGGCCCCGCCCGCCGAGCGGTGGGGACGGGGCCACCGTGGCGTGGACCTCGGCGCGGTCGCCGGGGCCGCCGTGCGGGCCCCGGAGGACGGGACGGTGAGCTTCGTGGGGTTCGTGGTGGACCGCCCGGTGGTCACCATCGACCACGGCGGGGGGCTGCGCTCGAGCTTCGAGCCCGTGGGGTCGGCCCTGGTCCGCGGGGAGCGGGTGCGCCGCGGCCAGGTGGTGGGCGTGCTGCGCGGCCGCGACCACTGCGGCCCCGGCGCCTGCCTGCACTGGGGCGTCCGGCGGGGCGACGACTACCTCAACCCGCTGCAGTTCGTCGGCGCCCTCGAGCCGTCGGTGCTGCTCCCCGTGCCGGAGCGGCTGCGCACGGCGGCTCAGCCCTCGTCGTTCTGAGCGCCCTCGTCGTTCCGGGCGTCCTCGACGCCCTGCTCGACCTCGTCGACGAGCTGCTCGGCGCTCTCCCGGACCTGGTCGGCGCCCTGCTGGACCTCCTCCGGCACCTGGTCGAGACCCTGATCGACCTCCTCCTGGACCCGGTCGGCACCCTGCTCGACCTCCTCCTGGACCCGGTCGGCGCCCTGCTCGACCTCATCGGCGGTGGTGTCGCAGCCCGTCAGCGCGGCGAGCGCCAGGACTGCGACGGACAGGTGCCCCCACGGCGTGCGCTGGCTCATCTCTGCGTCCTCTCGGTGGTGGTGCACGTCTCGGACGACCAGTGCACCACATCCCCCGGGTGCACGCACCCGCCGGACGAGCCGGCCCCACGGGAACACCCCGCCCACCGGTGCTCTGCACGGTGGGCGGGGTGTCGGGTAGGGCCGGTGGGGCTTGAACCCACGACCGAAGGATTATGAGTCCTCTGCTCTGACCAGCTGAGCTACGGCCCCGCGCCGGAGGGGCCCCGGCGGCGCAGCTCAACGTTACCGCACGAGCGAGACCAGCCGGGTCCGGAACCGGCCCGGACCTTGGCTCCGGACCCGCACGGTGTGCGGGCGGTCACCGCGGTAGATCCGCAGGAACGTCTCCAGGGTGCGCGGGAAGCTGTGCTGGGCGACCTTGTGGCGGCTCTCGCGCCCCATCCGCTCGCGCTCCTCGGGCGGGGCGCCCAGGACGAGGGCGAGCCGGTGCGCCAGGTCCTGCGCGTCGCCGGGGGTGAAGAGCCAGCCGTTGACGCCGTTCTCGGCCAGGTGCGGCAGGGCCTGCGCGTCGGCCAGGACGACCGGCCGGGATGCCGCCATCGCCTCGAGGGTGACCAGCGACTGGAGCTCGGCCGTGCCCGGCTGGCAGAAGACGTCGGCCCGCAGGTAGGCCGCGCGGAGCTCGTCGTCCGGGACGTACCCCAGGAAGTGGACCCGCTGCGCCACGCCGAGGCCCCTGGCCAGCCGCTCGAGGGCGGGCCGCTGCTCGCCGTCGCCGGCGAGCTCCAAGTGGGCGTCCAGTTCGGCGGGCAGCAGCGAGAGCGCCTCGATGAGCACGTCGACGTTCTTCTCGACAGCCAGCCGGCCGGTGAACAGGACGGTGGCGGGGCGATCGGCCCGCGGCCGCTCGTTCCCGTGCGCCTCGTAGTCGGCGATCCGGATCCCGTTGGACACCGGGAGCACCGTGTCGGGGAAGCCGTGGCTGCGCATGGTCCGCACCGCGAGCGGAGTGGGTGCGGTGACCACGTCGCAGGCGCCGAAGACCCGCACCATGTCCCGCCAGGACACCGCGCGGTACCGTTCCAGGACCCACTCCGGGACCGGCAGGAACGGTTCCAGGTTCTCGGGGACGAAGTGGTTGGTGGCGACCGTGCGGATTCCCCGCCGCCGGGCTTCCCGCACGAGCATGCGGCCCAAGATGTAGTGGCACTGGACGTGCACCACGTCGGGGCGCACGTCGTCGAGCACGCGACGGATCTCCCCGGCCACCTGCCACGGGAAGCACAGCCGGAAGTACGGGTGGGTGAAGGCCCGGTGGGAGCGCAGGCGGTGCTCCACCACTCCGCCGTCCTCGGCCCGGCACGACGGCCCAGGCCCCGGGCGGGCGCACAGGACGTGCACCCGGTGTCCCTGCTCGTGCAGTCCGTGGGCGAGCCGGTGGCCGAACTGCGCGGCCCCGTTGACGTCCGGCGGGTAGGTCTCGGCGACCAGGAGGACGGTCAGGGGTCGATCGGCGGTCGTGGTGTCGGCGCTCAAGCGTGTCTTCCCGGTCGGTCGTGTGCTGGGCGGTGGTGTCCTCAGCGGCCCGGGGCTGCAGGCCGCGGTGCCGATGGTCTCGGTGCGGGCAGCGGCCGGTCCGGTCGTACGAGACCGGCGCGGCGTTGCAGCACCTCCGGGTGGTGCTGCGAGAGCACGGCGACACCGACTATAGCAATGCCACCGGCGCCGGCCATGAGGATTCCGGTTGTGACGGAGAACCCGGGGACCGCCTCGCCCAGGACCAGCAGCCCCAGCAGGACGCCCACCATGGGGTCGATCACGGTCAGACCGGCGATCACGAGGTCCGGAGGTCCGGCGGCGAAGGCCGTCTGCACGAACCATCCGCCCAGCACGGCCGCGGCGAGGGCGGTCACCACCGCAGCCCAGTTGACGTCGTCCAGCGGGGTCCCGGTGCTGCCCTGGATGCGGGTGATGGTGAGACGCACGAGCACGGCCACGAACCCGTAGAGGATCCCGGCGCCCACCACGTAGAAGGTCCCGCCCAGGCTGCGGCGGAACATCGCCGCCGAGACCCCCAGGACGCTGACAAGCACCACGAGCATGACGACCACGGTGTGCTCGGCCCACTGCGAGATGCCCTGCGCCGGGTCGGTCACCGCCACGGCGCACGTGACGAAGACCGCGCCGCCCGCGGTGCACAGTGCGATCGCCGTCCAGGTGCGCCGGTTGATCCGCAGCCGCCGGTGCCGGGCGTGCAGCAGCGTGGTGATGACCAGGGCCACGACGCCGATCGGCTGGACCACCGTCACCGTGGCCAGTCCGAGCGCCGTGACGTTGAGACCCGTTCCGACGCCGAGCAGGGCCAGCCCCAACGACCAGCGGGGAGTGCGCAGCAGGACGAGGAAGGTCCGCAGGCTCAGCCGTCCGTGCGCGTGGTCGGCCACGGCCGTGCCCTGCTGCTGCGTCCCGACCGCCAGGCACAGCGCCGAGAGCAGCGCCAGTGCGACGGCCAGCCACTGGCTCACGGCATCCACCGATCTGTTCTCACGGGCGGAATTCTACCGAGCCGACGGCGTCGGTCGCCCCGGCGTGCGTGCACACCCGGTGAACGCACGGAGAAGGCCCGGAAGCCTGCGGCTTCCGGG
>NZ_JBISWJ010000087.1:0-46655 GCF_044462225.1 Kocuria kalidii
TCGACCGGTGCGCTCGTCCACGGGAGGCCCATGGACGGCGAGGTCACCGGAACAGCTTGCGGAGGAAGACGACGAACGCGCTCCCCGCCACGGCCAGGACCGAGAGCGGCTGCCACCGGTCGCCGAGGCCGGACTGCGCCGTGGCCGAGGTCGACCCCGCGGTCGCACCGAACCTCGACCCGAACTTCACCCGGGACGTCGCGCCCGACGTCGAGCCGCCCTGGGCGAACAGGCCCTTGACGTCCTTCTGCGTGGTCTGCACGGTGCGGTTCGTGCGGTCCACGAAGCCCTTGGTCACGGAGTGGATGGTCTCCGCGCGGCCCTGCACGTCGTCCCGCAGCGTCTTGAGGTGGTCGCGGCGCAGCGTGAGCCGGTGCCGCAGCTGCTCCTCGGTGGGCGCCGGGGGCTTCTGCTGGGCCGGATCCTGGGCGGCCTCGCGCTTCTCCTGCTCCTTGCGCTCGCGGGCCTGCTGCTCCTCGCGCTGGACACGGCCCTCGGTGTAGGCGGAGCCCTCCTTGACCACGCCGAGGTCGTACTTGACCCCGAAGATCGCCTTGCGCGGCACGAGCGGCAGGGCCTTCTTGATGGTGGCCACCCCGATGAGCGCCGCGACGGCCAGGATGATCAGGAACAGCACGGCGAGCAACAGGGCCGCCAGCCAGGCCGGCATGAGCTGCGACAGACCCGCGATCGCCGCACCCACGAGGGCGATCGTGGCCAGGAGCAGGAAGACCAGGCCGACGACGACGAAGGCCGCCCCCTTGCCCAGGGTCTTGGCCTTCTCCGTGAGCTCGATCTTGGCGAGCTGCGCCTCGTCCTTGAGCTGCTTGGGCAGCAGGCGCCCGAAGACCTTGACGACGTCGAGGATCGACGCCGACCCGGGGTCGGATTGCTCCGACTCCGCTCGCGACGCCCCGCCCGTGCTGGGGCCTACCGAATGACTCATGCCCGCCTCCGTTGATGATGAGAAAAGTACGTGGACTGAGCACCAAGCTACCATCGGGGACGCCGGGGGCGGGCCTGCACGGGCTTGTCGTCCGTCCGGGTCACGCAGACGGACGGTGCCCGTCCGGTCGCCGCACGGGCACCGTCCGTCTGCCGGTGACCCGTGCCTCTTCGTGTCGGGCTCCCCCTTCTCCCTGTGGTCGACCTCCCTGTGGTCGACCACCCTGTTGTCGACGACGTGCACCTGCGCGTACGCCGTCCTGCCCCTCTCGTCCGGGCGGCCGAGGGTGGGCGCCCGGCGGAGCCCCATGACCGGGGATGCCGGGTCTTCTGTCGGCGGCGTCCGTCGGGTGTCTGCCCGCCGAGGACTCCGTGCGGGCGGTGTGCCCGGTCGTACGTCTTCACCGCCCCGGCCCGTCACGAGCGTGCGCCAGGACGGGCACCCGGTGGCACGCGACCATCGAGCGTGCGGCGGCAACGCCGATCGACTCGAGGACCGCTCCGGTCATGTCCCGCGGGAACCGGGGGGTGCGCCGTCCGGGATCCGCGCTGCCGTCCCCGCCTCCTGGACGCACGGATCCCGCGCAGCCCGCGGTCCCCTAGTCGCGCTCCCTGGCCGAGGATGCGGCCAGGGACCGTCGGCGGGCGCTCTTCGACATGGCGCCGACCACCCGCTCCAGTGGCCCCTGCCCCAGTGTTCGTTGCCATGCCACGGCGAACAGGACCGCCGTCACCAGTTGGACGGCGAGCCACAGATGGGGCTGGTCGTAGTGCACCTCGAGGGAGAGCGCGACCAGGTGGGCGGTGTACAGGGACAGGGTCATCGACCCCATCGCCGACAACGGCAACAACCAGGCGCCGACGGCGTGAGAGACCAGCAGGAACAGGCCCAGCACCGCCATGCCGGTGCCGAGGCTCACCGCGATGGCCAGCGGAGCATTGGTGTGCGGCGCGTCGACCGCCAGTGACCACCATGTGCCGGTGGGCAACCACTCCCCTCCCCAGACCAGCAGCTCGGTCAGTTCCTCCTCATCGCCCGACGAGGCGGCCAGCAGCCGTTCGTAGCCGCCGAGGCCGTGGAGCAGCAGGTACGAGGCGGCCTGGGCGCAGACTGTCACACCTGCGCCGACCGCCAGCAGGCGGACCTGGACCGCCCGTCTCCCGAGGTCGAGCCGGCCCAGTCCCATGCCGACCAGCAGATAGGCCAGATACGCCAGGGCAGGATAGGTGCCGGTGAGCAACAACTGGGCGGCCGTCGCCACCGGTTGTGTCAGCAGATCTCCGAACGTGGGGTTGCTGGAGACGACATCGGGCAGTGGATCGCGCAGCAGCTGCATGAGGACCGGAGCCGTGACCAGGAAGACCGCCGCTGCGCCGAACAGCGACGTCGGACCCGAGCCCAGGAAGGGAACGGCCAGCAGGAAGAACACGCCGTAGTAGATCAGGATGTTGTCCGCCGGCAGGTCGTCGGACAGCAGAGAGCCGATCCCCAGTCCCAGCACGGCGATCAGCACAGCCCGCACCACGAGCGCCACCCGGTCCGCGGTCAACCTCCCGCCCTCGTGCGGACGGGTCCCACCGGAGGCCAAGGCCAGGCCGACGCCGGCCAGCAGCGCGAACAGCGCCGCCGAGTCGCCCGAGAAGAGGATGTGGGACCAGGTGGGCTCGTGGGTCTCGTCGTCGGAGGACGGCAGGACGTGGACGGACATCAGACCGATGAGCGCCAGACCACGGGCCGCGTCGACGCCCACCAGTCGTCGTGACGGATTCCGGCCGGTGCGCCGCTCCCCGGACGCGGCAGGTCGGGCTGTCCTGGCCATCCAGTGCATGGTTCCCCCTGTGTATCGGACCGTGTCCGGGATGCCGGTGCTTCCGAGGCCGCCCTGGACCAAGGATGCGGCCCGGACTCCGGCTCCGGCTAGGACGGACCTGAGAATTCCGTAACGTCTTCGCAAGCATGCGACCTCCGCGAGTCCGGGCGACTCGGTCCCTCCACCTCCGTCGCGTCACGGGCGCTCTTCGAGCGAGTGACAGGCCTGAGTGGTTCCGTGGGAACCACCTGCGCGTTCCCCGGGCAGTGGTGCGGACCCGGTCCCCTGTGCCGGGACGTCCACCGAAGAGCGGGCATTACTTCTGCGACTGGATGCGAGTCAATGGAAAAGAGCGGGATCCGAGCTCCCGCGGGAAGGACGACCACCATGACCGCCATCCCTCGCGCCCATCCCGCCGAGTCCCTGGTCCGAGCAGGCGTCGTCGGAGCGCTGGCCGCCCGGGGCGTCACCGTCACGTCCGTGGAGATGCTGTTCGACGGCCAGGAGTGGGCCGTGACCGTCTCCTCCTACCCCGAGGGGAAGTCGGAGACCGAGGTTCGTGTGGCCGTCTGGACCGCCCTTCTCAACTGCACGGCCGTCTTCGACGTGCCCGCCCCCACGGAGGGCGTCCGGATCAGCTTCACGGGATGAGGCGCACCCGTGGCGGAACGACGTCGGCGGCACGACCCGGGCCACCCGGTCGTGGTCGTGCCGGTTCTCGCGGGCCCACAGCATCTTCGTGCGGAACCGTGGGCTTCCGGGCGTCGGTTGCGCCGGAGAGCGGCGAAGTCCGGCCGGCCCCGCGTCTCCCCGTCCGGTCACGGCCCGGCCCGGCCGCGATTCCGGCAACGATCGCCACGACGTCGACGACGGTCCGGTGTCCCTCCATCGACTCCGCCGGCGAACCGGTCTTTCCGTCCGGCCCAGAGGCCGATGCACCGCAGGTCCTCAGGGGCGATGCTCGTCGAGGCCGAACAGGTGTGCCCACCGGCGGGGTGCGATGACGTGGCGCAGGAGGAGGTAGACCGCCGCCAGGGCGACGACGACGGCCAGTGTCAGGGAGAAGGTCAGCAGGGCGCTGGCGTCGTGGGGCCGGTAGGCGAACACGACGCTGGTGCTGACCGCGGGCGGGTGGATGATCCGCAACGAGGCCAGCGTGGTGACGGTGACGGTGATCGCGACGGCCAGCGCCAGGGTGCTGCTGGGAATGACCTCATCGGCGAGGAACCCGGCTCCGGCCGCGATCAGGTGCCCGCCCACCACGGGGACGAACCGGTTCATCCGGTGCAGCGGCTGGTAGTAGAGCAGGAACGTCGACGCCGCCAGCGAGGTGACGAGGACGGCCTGTTCGGCGATCTGCTCGACCACGACGATCATGAGCACGACGGTGATCACCGTGGCTGCGCTGACCGTGGCGACACGTCTCCAGTCCGCCTCCGGGTCGCTGCGCCGCATGCGCTCAGGTGGTGCCATGCTGTCTCACTCCGCTCCTTCGCCCGGCGCCCCGCGGGATGCCGCCGCTGCCCAGCCGCTGCCGGACACCCCGCCGCCGGGCAGGATGGCTCCGGGCGGGGTCAGGAGCGGCCGTGGGATCGCGATTCTCCCGTCGACGGGGTGCTGTCGGCATCCTCCGCGGACGACAGGTAGTGCTCCAGCGGGAAGAACTCCGGTTGCGCCGAGGGGTCGCCGGCAGCATGCGCGCCCACCGCATTGGCGGCGCGAAGCGCCGTCTCGTAGTCGTGCCCGGAGGTGAGGGCGAGCACCAGCGCGGCGCAGAACGCGTCTCCGGCGCCGACCGTGCTGACGACGGCGACCGTGTTGCCGGGTGCGGAGGCGACCTGCCGCCCGTGCTCGTAGATGGCCGAGCCCTCGGCGCCGTAGGTCACCGCGACCAGCGTGGCGTCGGCCAGCCCGGGGTTGAGCTCGTACTCGGTCTCGTTGACGATGATGAGGTCGCACCGGTTCACCAGATCGCCCGGGAGGGGCATGGCCGGGGCGGCGTTCAGGGCGAAGAAGCCCGTGGTCCGTCGGGCCGCCTCGCGGACGGCGTCGAGCTCGATCTCCAGCTGGCAGAGCACGACGTCGTCCGGCGAGAAGGTCGCGTCGTCGACGGACACCTCGGCGTTGGCACCGGCACAGACCACGATCTGGTTCTCCCCGTCGCGGTCCACGGCGATGAGCGCGGTGCCGGTCGGTGCCGCCACCCGTCGGATGCCGGTGACGTCGACCCCGGCTGCCGCCATGCTGCGGAGGACGGCGCCGCCGTCCGGGTCGTCACCGACGGCACCGATCATCCGTGCGCGACCGGCGAGTCGTGCGGCGGCGACCGCCTGGTTGGCGCCCTTGCCCCCCGGCTGCCGTTGCAGGGTCGCGCCGCCGACCGTTTCCCCGGGCGTGGGCAGCCGCTCGCACACCGCCGTCAGGTCGATGTTGACGCTGCCTACGACGGTGAGGGACGGCCGCACGGACTCCGCCGGCGGGGACGGGGCGAACCGGCGGAACGTGCTCAGGAGGTGCGGCGCGAAGTCCTCGGCCAGCTCGAGCACGACCCGGCACCGGCCTCCGTCCGGATCGGGGTAGCCCGCGTAGCGGCCGCGCATGTCGCAGATCGTCTGACCGCGCCCGGGACCGTCGGTCGTGTCGACCTGGACCCGGACCATCGGTGCGAGGCCAGGGCGAACGGTGCCGGCCGCCACCGCCGCGGCCAACGGGTCGTGCATGGCGGACAGCGGCCGGCCGAAGATGCCGACGTAGTGGTCGAAGTAGTACTCGAGCATGTCGGCCAGCGGGGGCATCACCGGATGGTCGACGGCGGCGATCTGCTCGCGCTGGTCCTCGTCCAGGAGGTGTTCCATGGTGACGTCCAGCGGCACCAGGGTCACCTCCCACGCGGCGTCGAACACCTCGGCGGCCGCCTCGGGGTCGTGCCGGATGTTGGCCTCGGCCACCGACGTCAGATTGCCGGGGACCAGGGCGGCACCGCCCATGACGGTGACGCTGCCCACCAGCTCGGGCAGGCCCGGTTCCTGCCGCAGAGCGCGGGCGAGGTTGGTCAGCGGGCCGATGGCCACCACGTGGAGCTCGCCCGGATGCTCATGGGCGAGCCGGACCAGCATCGCGTCCGCCGATTCGGCCACCGGTTCAGCGGCCGCCCTCGGCAGGTGCACGTCCCCGATGCCGTTGGCGCCGTGCACGTCCGGGCTTCCTCCGTCGAACTCGCCGACGAGGGGATGCCGGGCGCCCACCGCGACCGGAATGTCCGGCCGGTCCAGCAGGGCCAGGAGGTCCACGGTGTTGCGGGCCGCGGTCACCGCGTCGATGTTTCCACTGACGGTGCCGATGCCGCGCAGGTCGACCGAGGGCGTGGCCGCCAGGTAGGTCAGGGCGACGGCATCGTCGATGCCGGTGTCGCAGTCCAGGTAGAACGGACGGGCATCCGCATCGGCCATCTCCATCACCCTTCGGGTCGGTCGGTGAGAGGCACCTCACAGCGCCCAGGCTAGAGTACCCCGTACGACAGGGGCGTCGTCGTTCGCACGGGGCAGGCTCTGCACCGACGTCCCGACCGGCAGTCCGGGCACATTCGACGGAAGGAAGACGCTCATGATCGACGTGTTCTGGGGCATCGGCGGGATGATCGCTCTCCTCGCCATTGCGGTCCTGTTCTCGGTGGACCGCCGCAAGATCCGGATCCGGACCGTCGCCCTGGCCCTGGCGCTCCAGGTGACCTTCGGCGTGCTCGTGCTGTACGTCCCGGCCGGTCGCGTCGTGCTCGAGGCCATGACCGTGGGGGTCCAGGCCGTCATCAACTCCTCCGCCGCCGGCATCGACTTCCTCTTCGGCCCGGTCCTGCCCGAGGAGGGAGGGGTCTTCGCCTTCCAGGTGCTGCCGGTCATCGTGTTCTTCGCCGCCCTGACGTCGGTGCTGTACTACCTGGGCGTCCTGCAGTGGGTCGTGAAGATCATCGGAGGCGGGCTGGCGAAGCTCCTCGGCACGTCGACACCGGAGTCGATGAACGCGGCCGCCAACATCTTCGTGGGACAGACCGAGGCGCCGCTGGTCATCCGGCCCTACGTCGCCAAGATGTCGCGGTCCGAGCTCTTCGCCGTCATGTGCGGCGGACTGGCGACCGTGGCCGGCTCCGTGCTGGTGGGCTACTCCCTGCTCGGAGCGCCGCTCGAGTACCTCATCGCCGCCTCGTTCATGGCGGCGCCGGCCGCACTGCTCATGGCCAAGCTCCTCGTCCCGACCGGGGCGATGGAGGAGGCGCCGGCGGGCGCGCCCGCGCACGACCCGGGCGTCGCCGACGGACCGTCGGGCACCGCGGAGGGCGCCGGCGACCCGGCCGGGGAGGAGCGCCGCGGCGCGCGGCGCTGGCTCGCCGGCGGCGCCCGACGCGGGGCGACCTCCCATGCGGCCCTCGAGATCGCACGCCGGCAGGACGCCGGGACCACGGACCGGGGCGACGGCGACGCCGTCCGGCCCGACGACGTCGCCCGGTCCGCCGACCCGGAGGGGGTGTCGGCGACGGACGCGGCGGGAGATCCCGTCGAGGAGGAGGAGGCGCCGGCCAACGTCATCGACGCCGCGGCCCGCGGCGCGTCCGACGGTCTGAGCCTGGCCCTCAACGTCGGTGCGATGCTCATCGCCTTCATCTCCCTCATCGCACTCGTCAACGTCATCCTCGGCTCGATCGGCGGACTGTTCGGGTTGGGCGAGCTCACCCTGGAGCAGCTCTTCGGGTACGTCTTCGCGCCGGTGATGTTCGTCGTCGGGGTCCCCTGGGCCGAGGCGCTCGACGCCGGCAGCTTCCTCGGACAGAAGCTCGTGCTCAACGAGTTCGTCGCCTTCGCCGACTTCGCCCCGCAGATCGACGACTACTCCGCGAAGACCCAGGCCATCGTGACCTTCGCCCTGACCGGGTTCGCGAACTTCGGCTCCCTGGCGATCCTCCTCGGCGGACTCGGCGGCATCGCCCCGTCCCGCCGCTCGGTCATCGCCCAGCTCGGCCTGCGGGCCGTGCTCGGCGGGACGCTCGCCAACCTCATGAGCGCCGCGATCGCCGGCATGCTCATCGGCTGACGTCACGGACGGGAGCCCCTGGGATCATGCTTGTGCACACAAGTGGGGCTCCCCGACCCGTGCACCGCCGCCTAGGCTGATGTTGTCGGCGAGCCGCCTCCGAGCGGCCCGACAGTGCAGGTCACGTCGGGGGGCGTGGACCTGCCGCACGCAGCGCCCCTGCCGGCGCGCGTCGCCCGTGGCGGTCCCGGCTCCTGTCGGGGCCGCCACGGAGCCACCGGGAGTTCAGTCCCCGGACATCGACAAGCCACCGGCCGTCAGGAACAGCACCGCCGAGACGGCGAACAGGGCGGCGGCGGCACGACGGTCTCGGCCCTGGGGCATCGTGCCCTTGCCCACGCGCAGGCCACGGGACAGGAAGCCCAGCCCGGCGGTCAAGAACGCCAGTGCGACCAGGTTGAGCGTCAGCGACGTCGGCACCGACGGCTCCCCTCTCGGCCGGCGCGCATCAGCCGGCCCGCGACCGGCCGCGGGCCGGCTCACCGACCGGGCGGGCCCCCGGGTGCCGGCTCCGGCACTAGATTCGGACCATGAGCATCCTCGTCCCCGCCGCCTCCGGTCTCGTGGAGCCCGGCTCACCGGCCAGCATCGTCCTGTTCGTGCTGGTGAGCCTGGTCGTCGTCGGCCTGGTGGCCTCCATCCTCGTCCGCACCCGCCGCCGGCAGCGCGAGCACCCGCCCCGATCGGCCGACGAGCCGCGGGGCCCGGGAGCCGGCGACGGCTGACTCCGCCCGGCCGGACCGCAGGCCCGTCCGGGCTCCGGTCCGGTGCCACCTCGTCCACCGCTGGCCGGGACGCCCGGCGACGCCCGGCGACGCCCCGGGAGGCTATCTGCGTGCGCGGGATCGGATCTACGATCTGTGCCACAGCATCCGTCCGGGAACCGAAGGAGGACCCCTCATGGCCGACCACGACACCCTGTCGGCCTTTCTGCGCGAGCACCTCGAGCGCGACTGCGGCGGCGACATCCACCTCCTGCGCAGCAGCGTGGCCACCGCGATCGAGGAGCTGGAGAAGGGCACCAACACCCTGTACGCCCTGGTCGTGGAATGGGGCGAGGACGCCGGTCCCGGGTTCGAGGGGCCGACCCGCTGGAAGGTGGTGGAGAGCGAGACCGACGTCGGCCCGGTCTTCGCCGCGAGCACGGTCACGGGCTTCACCGGGGCGGACGAGGGTCGGACCAGGATCGCCCGAGCCGTCCAGGAGCACGGTTTCGAGCCGGTCGGAGGGTTCCTGTACGGCATCGTCCCCGGAAGCAGCGTGGCCATGGTCCGTCGGCTGCCGCGGACCGAGTAGGTCGGACCCGACCATCGCCACGGGGCGCGGTGCCCCTGATCTGAAGGACCCGGGCACCGCCTTCGCCCCCGCCCCGGACATCACGGGGCCCTTCCGCCGACCGGCCGCCCGCTTCGGCAGCCCGAGGGCTCGAGGACGGACGCACCGCCGGGTGGCGCGCGGGCGTGCAGCAGTCCCCTCTGCGCGGTCCTCGGGTCGTCGACGGCCCGCGAGCGCGGGCAGAGCGTGCGCACCGCCTGCACAGCACAAGGCCCCGACCGCGTCACCGCCGGCCAGGGTAAGGACGGCGTGGAGACGACATCTCGGGAGTTGAACATGTCCGAGGCCGATGTACGGCGGATGCTCCGTCAGCCGTTCTTCGCGGGCGAGGCGGAGGGATCCGACTCAGCGGCTGTCCGCATCACTCGCAAGCCGATTCCCGGCCCGATGCACGAAGCGCAGCAGCGGGTCGGCCAGCTGGATCGCTTCGGCGGCTTCCATGGGATCGTCGAACTGCACGGTGCGGTGACCGGCCGGATTCTTGGACGCCCCGGTGGGTCGCCGCACCGTCCGGGTGCTTCTGCGCGACTCGGCGGCCGTGTCGATCGGCTCTTCCGATGACCACTTGGAGCAGGTCGTCTTCGTGCGCGTGGCCGCGACCTTCTGCGGCGGCAGCCTCCGTTCCATGCCCCTCGGGGATTCGTGCAGATCCACAGCAGTGCGGACAGCAGTTCGCGCCTGCAACTTCTAGGCTGAGGGTGTCTGGAGGCAACGGCCGCCGGTCCGACAGGGGAGGCAGTCCACCGTGGTCATCGGCTCGTTCGCCGTCGTGTTCGTCCTGTTCTTCGTGATCATCATCGCCACGCTGGCCCGCGCCCCCATCGCCACCCGGATCGCCGGGAGCCCCGAGGAGATCCCGGTGGTCTCCACCCGGCTGTCGGTGACGCTGTTCCACGTCGCGATGCTGGCGATGAGCCTGTTCCTGATGATCGCCGTGGGAACCCAGGTCCTCTACGGCGTGACGGGCACCGAAACGGTCGTCGTCCCGGCCGTCGGGGCCGCCTTCTTCGCCTACGGCTACGTCCTGGCCCGCTATTTCAGTCAGTACGCGGGGAAGCTCTCCTACCGCCAGTGGGTCGGCGGTGCCGACGGTGAGACCGAGGAGCTGTTCGCCCGCGCCTACCGCGAGCGAGCCTGGGTCGTGGGGCTGGCGATCATCCCGCCGCTGCTGGTGCTGGTGGCTCGGGTGGTCGCCGTCGGGGTGCTCGGCACACCGGCGGACCTTCCGGCCGGCGCCGACTGGAGCTGAGCGCCGACAAGGCACTCCCCCCGGTCGTCGTGGTCCCCGCATCGTGCCACGCACCGCGGTCGCCCGCGAGGACGTGTTGCTGACCGCGGTCGTGGAGGTCTCGCGCTACGACCTGGTGGAGGGCCGGACCGACGAGGAGGAGGAGCTCGACGAGATGTTCGGCACCGTCGACGCCTGACCCGACCCCCCGAGACGATGAACGCCCCGGTTGCTCCACGACGGAGACCGGGGCGTTCGCCCGGACGGCACGCAGCAGAGTCGACCGGCTCAGTCCGTCGGTTCCGGCAGATCGGGTTGCTCGCCGGCGGCCGCCTGATCGAGCAGGTCACAGACATCGAAGACGTACTCGGTGGTGTTCTCCGTGATCTCCGCCGAGACCACCGTCGGGAACCCCGACTCGTCCACGGTCTCCGGGTCGAAGGTGACCGTGGCGGTGAATCGTCCGGCCAGGAAGAGGAAGTCCTCGGGCAGCCCGGCGCCGGCCGACAACGCAGCCGAGTCCTCGGTCTCGGACATCAGCAGCCCCGGCCCGAACTGGTCGAAGGTCACGGTGGTCCCGTCGGCGCTGATGGTCTGGAATGCGGCGCCGTCCAGTTCCACCTCGTCCAGGGTGGCCCCGTCGGAGGCGCGCGTGAAGTCGAAGGAGGCGGTGCCGCGCAGCTCGATGACCGTGTCCCCGGTGTCGGTGACCCAGACCCGGTGCACGGTCCGGTCGTTTTCGCCGATGGACACCGTGACCTCCGTGTCGCACGCCGGGACGGTGAGGGGCTGCACGGCCTCTTCCGGCAGCGGGAGGAACTGCCCGTGCGTACTGGCCGGGGGCCACGGGGCCTCGACAGGTTGCTCCTCCGATGGGGTGGGCTCCTGGGCGGTCGCCACGGCTGGAGTGGCGACGGCGAACAGAGCGGCGGCGGCCGCGGCGACGAGACGGTGTGCAGTGTCCATGATCGGTCCTCGTGGCGGGGTGCCGCGGACGGGCCGGACGCTGTCCACGGCTGGTGCGGTGGATGTTTCGGGCCCGGCTGGCCGGGCCCACGGCACCAGTGTCGTCACGTCGCCCAGCCGACGACGCAGGGGTCAGCAGATGACCTCGCGATCGTTACTGGTCACCACCGAGTGTGCGTCACAAACGCGCCCGAGCTGGTGCCACCGTGAACGCCCCGGTGTTCGATGCCGCAGCTGCGGGAGAAGCTGCTCCGGGCCTCGGACGAGGCCGAGCTGCTGGGCCATGGCCATCATGTCGAGGTAGCGGTGCTCCACCTCCGTCGTCCCGCTCTCGTCGTGCCGGTTGAAGACGGCCATGGGCACGGACACCCGCCGGCCAGTGGGCGGAACCGCCCCGGACGGCGTCAGCAGCGGCCCGGTGTGAGTGCCCACGAACAACAGCCGCATCGCCGCCGTAGGACCGTCGACCACCAACTCCTCGATCTCCATGGTCATGTCCGGCATCGCGGTGAACCACTGCTGGGTGTCCTGCTGGATGGCGGCTCTGCCGCGCACCGGCTCCGGCGAGGCAGGGGTGTAGACGATCGCCTCCGGGCCGTAGGTGCTCGCGAACCCGGCGGCGTCGTGGGCGTTGAGAGCCGCGATGGTTTGCTCGACCTCTACCCGGCGGTCCCTGCCTTCGTCCGGGACCGGTCCGACGACGGACGTGTGGGTGTCGCTCATGGTGACCTCCGCTTCTGGTGGACCCCTCTCCCGCCCTTGCGGCAGAGCCGGCACTCGACGGTAGGCACCGGCCGTGACAGGGACCAAGGGATCCGCCCGGATGTCGCGGGCCTGTGACTCGCAGTGCCTTCATGACGCTGCTGCTACGCGAGAACGAAGCGCTCCGGTGTGCCCCGCCGTCACCTGGGGTGTGCACCATGACCGGTAGCGCTTCAGTCGCTGAACCGTTCATCCGACCCTGCCGCCACTCGTGGACCGCCAGCGAGGAGTCGTGGAGGACCGCGGCAACGGTGAGTCCGGCCAAGGACCGGTCGAGGCCGGTCTCCGGCGGCCACATGTCCAGCAGCGCCAGTACCAGGAACGCCGCGCCGACGAGCATCCCGATCACCTGTCAGCGAAGGCATCGGTCCGGTGTCATGCTCTCTCCTGCGGGCCGGTTTCCCCGCTGCGACGTGTGCCAGGAGACCACAGGTCGGTCAGCAGCAGCCAGGCCACGCCGATCCCGGTCAGCCACCAGTTCCACTCGCCCAGGATCAGACGCAGCCCCACGATGAGGGCCACGATGATCGCCGCTCGGAAGAGCACCTGCTGCCATCGCCTCGACACGCCTGCTCCTTCACGATCGACACCATAAGTGCTCGCATCGTCGCACGGACCGGTGCCGGCGGCTGTCACCTCATCCGGGGCCGGCGGCCGCCGGTGGCATCCCGCGACGGGCGTCCATGGCGCGGGCGTGGTCCAGCTGCATCCGCCCGCAGACCAGCAAGGTCGTGTCGATGATCGGCGCCGGCGTCAGGGCGGAGAGCGGCCCGACGAAGCTCAGCAGCAGCAGCGGGACCGCCCATCCCAGCACCGCGGCACCCCATCCCAGGTAGAGCCCGGCCTGGGCCTGGGTCGTGTAGTCGTAGACGGCCGGCAGCGGGTCCGGATCGCCCTCGGCCTCCAGTCCGGCGTGCCGGACGTGGGTGCGCTGGATCCCGATGAAGCACACCCCGAGGGTGAGCAGCCCGAGCACGGCGTTGGAGAACCCGTACCCGCCGATGGCCACCATCCAGTCGAGGGCCGCCTCGAGGAGGTCGTCAGCGGCGAAGGTCCACAGGGCCCAGACGGCCAGCCACCACCACCACGTCCTGCGCTTCTGCGGCACCCCGGAGTCTCGCCCCTGCGACTCCGCGACCATCAGCTCCTCCTGCCTGCCTCACCGTGCACCTCAGCGTAGCCAGCCGGACTGTCTCCCGTCCGTCCGCACACCTGGGGAGCGAGCCGGTCCGCGTCTCGGCCCGGGAGAGCGCCCGCGCGCGACCGACGGGGAGATCACCACCCAGGACCACCCGGAAGCCGAGGTCGAGCTCGGGGCAGCGGCCATCAGGCTGTCCGAGGCGAACGCACTGTCGGTGAGCCATCGCGAAAGGACGCGTCCCCGCCGTGACCCCGACGAGCACTGGTGCCCCAGAGCAACAAAGGCCCCCATCTGCGTCTCCGCTGATGAGGGCCTTCTTCGTGGCTCCCCCGACTGGACTCGAACCAGTAACCCTTCGATTAACAGTCGAATGCTCTGCCAATTGAGCTACGGGGGACCGTGCACGCACGCGTGCAACGAGGCATCACTTTACCGTCCCCGTCGGGCTTCGACAAATCCGATCCGGCCCGGTCGCGGCGGTCCGGTCAGTCCTGGCGCAGGCCGCGGCGCTGCATCTCCAGCTCCAGCAGCTCCCGCTGGAGCTGCTGGTAGCGGTCCCGCTGCCCGGAGGGGTCCGTGCGCTGGAGCTCGGCGAGACGGTCCGACTTCCGCCGGTTGATCTGCAGCTCGAACAGGCGGTTGAGGATGTCCGCGGTGTAGCGCTCGAGCTGCTGCTGGGTCGTGGCCGGCAGCGGCGTGACGGCGAGCTCCGCGAGGTAGCCGTGCAGCGGCTCCGGCAGGTGCCCGCGCACGGCGTCCACCCAGACCTGGCCGCTCGGCACGGCGGACCCGCCCCCGGGGAGCTCCGTGCGGGCGGCCAGCACGGCGTCGTGCACGGCCCCGTGCACGGGGTAGCGGAAGACGCTGAGGCCGAACTCCTCCCAGTGCCGCTCCTGCATCAGGTCCGGGCACTGGATGACGGTCTCGAGCGCCTCCCGCTCCATCCGGGCCACGGGCTCGCGCGGGTCGGGCAGCTCGACCGGGGCCTGCCCGGACGTCTCCGCCTCCGCGGGCTGGTGGGGCGCGGGCCGCTCGTCGCGCTGGGTGCGGCCGGCGGCGTCGACGGCGCGCTGGACCTCGGAGGGCTCCAGGCCGAGCCAGCCGGCCAGCTGCCGTGCGTAGGCGGGACGCAGGGAGCGGTCCCGGATGCGCGCCAGTATGGGGGCGCACGCCCGCATCGCCCGGATGCGGCCCTCGATGGTGTCCAGATCGAAGTTCTTCAGCGTCGCCCGGATCGCGAACTCGAACAGGGGGCGGCGGTTGTCGACCAGCTCGGCCACGGCGGCGTCCCCGCGGGCGAGGCGCAGGTCGCACGGGTCCATCCCGTGGGGTTCGACCGCCACGTAGGTCTGGGCCACGAACTTCTGGTCCTCCTCGAAGGCACGCAGGGCGGCCTTCTGGCCGGCGGCGTCGCCGTCGAACGTGAAGACCACCTCTCCACCGCCGCCGTCGTCGGAGAGGAAGCGGCGGACGATCTTGATGTGCTCGGGGCCGAAGGCGGTGCCGCACGTCGCCACGGCCGTGGTGACCCCGGCGAGGTGGCAGGCCATGACGTCGGTGTAGCCCTCGACGACGACGAGGCGGCGCTGCCTGGCGATCTCCCGCTTCGCGAGGTCGATGCCGTAGAGCACCTGGGACTTCTTGTACAGCGCCGTCTCGGGGGTGTTGAGGTACTTGGGGCCCTGGTCGTCGTCGTGGAGCTTGCGGGCGCCGAAGCCGATGACCTCGCCGGCGACCGCCCGGATGGGCCAGACGAGACGGCCCCGGAAGCGGTCGTAGAGGCCGCGGTTGCCCTCGGAGAACATGCCGGTGAGCTTGAGCTCCTGGTCCGTGAAGCCGCGCTCCCGCAGGTGCTTCAGGAGGTGGTCCCAGCCGCGCGGGGCGTAGCCCACCCCGTAGCGCCTGGCCGCCTCGCCGTCGAAGCCCCGCTCCCCCAGGAACTGCTGGGCGGGTGCCGCCTGGCGGGTGTAGAGGCTGCGCTGGAAGAACTCCGCCGCGACCTTGTGCGCGTCCAGCAGGCGCTGGCGGCGCCCGACCTCCTCCTTGCTGGGGCCCGAGCCCTGCTCGTAGTGCAGCTGGTAGCCGACCCGGGCCGCGAGCTTCTCCACGGTCTCCGAGAAGGTCGTGTGGTCCATGGTCATGAGGAACGAGATGACGTCCCCGGACTCGTCGCAGCCGAAGCAGTGGTACGTGCCCATCTGGGGCCGGACGTGGAAGGACGGGGTGCGCTCGTCGTGGAACGGGCAGAGACCCTTCCAGGACCCGATGCCGGCGCTCTTCAGGGTGACGTAGCCGTCGACGATCTCCTTGATGTCGGTGCGCGTGCGCACCTCGTCGATGTCCTCGCGTCTGATCAGTCCTGCCACACCGACAGTCTAGGTCCGCGAGCCGACGCCCGCGGGCGGGCCCCGCCGCCGGTGGCGGCCCGTCGGACGGGGCGCAGCGGCCGCCGACGCGGGCCCGGTGCGAGCGGCGGATCCGGCGCCGCGCCCCCGGTGCGGGTCACCAGAGCGGCTTGTCCCCCACGCGCCAGTGGGTGCCCCGGATCCTGTCGTGCAGGGCCACCGCGGAGAGGTCGGTGAGGGACGCGATCTGGTCCACGACCAGCCGCAGCCGGGCGGACTCCGTGCCCGGCCCCTCGCCGAGGTCGTGCCAGTCGGCGGCGAAGGCGGGCGACAGGTAGCGGCCGGCCGAGTCCATCAGCGCGCCCACCAGGATGGAGAGCACCTCCTGCTGGTTGTCGTAGATCGGCTGGGCGTCCCGGACCGTGATGACGTAGGTCGTGGCGATGCCCTTGAGCACGGCGATCTCCACCGACGTCTCCTCCGGGACGACGAGCTGGGCGTCGTAGCGGGTCAGCGGGTCCTCGCCGTAGATGTCCCGGGTGGCGCCGACCGCGGACATCGCGAAGCGGCCGATGAGCTGGCTCGTCATGTTCTTGAGCCGCGCGAGGTCCTTCCGGGACCCGTCCATCTCCCGGACCCACAGGGAGGAGTCCTCGAGGCGGGTCAGGGCGGCGTCAAGGTTCCGGGGGTCGGCCTGGGGCAGGTACCAGCGGCGGGTGAGCTCGAGGACCCGGTCCCGCTGGAGGGTGTCGGCGAGCCAGCCCAGCTGCACGAGACCGGAGGCGATCGCGTCCTCGACGTCGTGCACGGAGTAGGAGATGTCGTCCGCGAGATCCATGACCTGCGCCTCGAGGCACTGGGTGCGCGCCGGGGCGCCCTCGCGCAGCCACGTGAACACCGGCAGGTCGTCCGTGTAGACCCCGAACTTCGGCGACCGCGACCCGTCCGGGCGCAGGGGCGCCTCGTGCGCCTGCCACGGGTACTTGCAGGCGGCGTCCAGGACCGCGCGGGTGAGGTTCAGGCCCGCGGGCCCTCCGTCGTCGTCGAGCACCTTCGGCTCGAGCCGGGTGAGCAGGCGAAGGGTCTGCGCGTTGCCCTCGAAGCCGCCGATGTGCTGGGTCAGCCGGTGCAGGGCCGACTCCCCGTTGTGCCCGAACGGGGGGTGGCCGAGGTCGTGGGAGAGACAGGCGGCGTCGACGACGTCGGGGTCGCAGCCGAGCATCCGGCCGAGCTCCCGGCCGATCTGGGCGACCTCCAGGGAGTGGGTCAGGCGGTTGCGCACGAAGTCGTCGGTGTCCGGGGACACCACCTGCGTCTTGGCCGCGAGCCGTCGCAGGCCCGAGGAGTGCAGGATCCGGGCGCGGTCCCGCTCGAAGTCGGAGCGGTACTTGTTGTGGTGGTCCTCCGCGACCCAGCGCGCGACGTCGCGGGCCTCGTAGCCCGGGGCGGGCGCACCGGTGCGGTCAACCTCGATGGACGTGTGGGGCATGCCGTTCCTTCCGTGTCGTGGGGCCGGCTCAGCCGCCGGAGACGTCGAGCTCCGCCGCGACCAGGCCCGTCCGCTCGGTGTCGCCGAGCTCCCGGGAGCTCAACCACCCGTCCGGCAGGTGCGGCTTCTTCGGCGAGCCGGCCCGGCCGCGCGGGCCCTCGACCGCCTCCCCCGGGTAGCCCAGGCCCAGGTCCAGCTGGTCGAGCAGCTCCCGCAGGGTGGCGAGGTCCGGCACCTGGGCCATCCGGGCGCGCAGCTCCCCGCCCACGGGATAGCCCTTGAAGTACCAGGCGACGTGCTTGCGGATCTCGCGCAGGCCCTTGCCCTCGTCCGCGAAGGTCTCCACCAGCAGCTCGGCGTGGCGGTAGATCGAGCGGGCCACCTCGGCCACGCCGGGGCGGAACCGGTCGGCACGGCCCTCGAAGGCGGCCTGCAGATCGCCGAACAGCCAGGGCCGCCCCTGGCAGCCGCGGCCGATGACCACGCCGTCCACGCCGGTCCGCTCGACCATCCGCACGGCGTCCTCGGCGCTCCAGATGTCCCCGTTGCCGAGCACGGGCACGTCCGGCAGGGCCTCGCGCAGCCGGGCGATCGCGTCCCAGTCCGCCGTCCCCGAGTAGTGCTGCTCGAGGGTGCGCCCGTGCAGGGAGACGGCGGCGACGCCGCAGTCACGGGCGATCCGGCCGGCCTCGAGGAAGGTGAGGTGGTCGTCGTCGATGCCCTTGCGCATCTTGACGGTCACGGGGACGTTCCCGCGGGAGGCCTCCTCGACGGCGGTGCGCACGATCCCGGTGAACAGGTCGGTCTTCCAGGGCAGGGCGGAGCCGCCGCCGCGCTTGGTGACCTTGGGCACCGGGCACCCGAAGTTCAGGTCGATGTGGTCGGCCCGGTCCTCCTCCACGACCATCCGGACGGCCTGGCCGACGTGGCCGGCGTCGACGCCGTAGATCTGGATGGAGCGGGGCGTCTCGTCGGGGTCGTGGTCGATGATCCGCATCGACTCGGGCCGCCGTTCCACCAGGGCGCGGGCCGTGACCATCTCCGTGACGTAGAGGCCGCCGCCGTACTCGCGGCACAGCCGGCGGAAGGCCTTGTTGGTCACCCCGGCCATCGGGGCCAGCACCACGGGGACGTCGATCACGAGGTCGCCCAGGTGCAGCGGCGGGAGGTCGAGCCGGGCGGGCGGGTTGTCGCTGCGGGTGTCCATCACCGGGGAATTCTCTCACGGACGGGGAGGGCACCGTGCTCGCCCGGCCCTCGGCGGCCGAGCTGTCCCGTCCCGTCCGCGCGGAGAACGCCGTCAGCCACCCACGGCGTCCTCCGCGAGGACGACGGAGGTCTCGACGACGGTGGCGACACCGGCCGCCAGGAGGTTCTCGACGACCTCGGTCAGCGGCTCCATCGACCCGTCCACCTGGAACTGCACGGGGTGGTGGTGGGCCAGGAGGGCCAGCAGCTGCTCGAGCGCGGGACCCGCCGCGGCGTCCCCCGGCGCCCAGCCGAGCAGGACGTGCGCGACCGCGTCCTCGGCCGGTTCCGGGGCGCCGGGGGCCCCGTCGAGCTCGACCGGCCGGTAGCTCACCGCGAAGGCGGAGATCCGCCCCCGCTCCCCGGGCCCCACCCCGTTGCGCAGCACCACGGCGCCGAAGGCGTGCGCGGCGTCGGAGAGGAACAGCTGGTTGACCCGCCCCACGGGCAGGTCCGCCGGCTCGTCCCAGGCGTGGACGGAGCGGTAGAAGTCCCACAGCACCCGGGTGAGCTCCACGGAGCCGGTGGCCAGGTCCTCGACGGCCTGCGCGGGCGTCCCGTCGGCGTGCTCCCGCATCGGCTGGAGGGGCAGCGCTCCCGCCTCCACCCGGACCACGCGCGAGTCCTGGACGGGTCCGAGCCCGGCGGCCCGGGCGAAGCGCTCACCGGTCGACCCCGGCGCGGCCTTCGTGCGCAGGGCCTGCACGCCCGAGGGCGCGCCCGCGGCCTCGGTGCGCAGCCGCTCCAGCAGGGCGCGCCCGAGGCCTTCGCCGCGGCGGTCGGGGGCGACCTCCACGTAGGCCCACAGCCGCTCCGGGTGCAGGGCCGACTCGTAGACCGTGCCCGCGGCGACCGGCACGCCGGAGTCCTCCGCCACGAGGGTGCGCGACCACGGGGCGTCGTCGTCGGGACGCAGTGCCGCACGGAAGGCGGCCGCCTGGGGCGTCTCCGCGTCGGGCCACACCTCGAGCAGCCGCAGGTCGTCCCCGTCCCGCCACGGCCGCAGCCCCGGTCCGCTGTGCACGCCGCTCATCAGCGGACGAGCTTCCCGGCGAGGTAGGACTTGACCTGGTCGAGGGCCACCCGCTCCTGGGTCATCGCGTCCCGCTCGCGGATGGTCACCGCCTGGTCCTCGAGGGTGTCGAAGTCCACGGTGATGCAGTAGGGGGTGCCGATCTCGTCCTGGCGGCGGTAGCGGCGCCCGATCGCCCCCGAGTCGTCGAAGTCGATGTTCCAGCTCCGGCGCAGCTCGGCGGCCAGGTCCTTCGCCTTGGGCGAGAGGTCCTCGTTGCGGGACAGCGGGAGCACCGCGGCCTTCACCGGCGCCAGGCGCGGGTCCAGCTTCAGGACCGTGCGCCGGTCCGTGCCGCCCTTCGAGTTGGGCGCCTCGTCCTCGGTGTACGCGTCCACCAGGAACGCCATCATCGAGCGGGTCAGCCCGAAGGACGGCTCGATCACGTACGGGACGTAGCGCTCGTTGCTCTGCTGGTCGAAGTAGCTGAGGTCGGTGTTCGAGTGCTCGTTGTGCACGCCGAGGTCGTAGTCCGTCCGGTTGGCCACGCCCATGAGCTCGCCCCACGGATTGCCCTGGAAGCCGAACCGGTACTCGATGTCGATGGTGCCGGCGGAGTAGTGCGCCCGGTCGTCCTCGGGGACGTCGAAGCGGCGCATGTGATCGGGGTCGATGCCCAGGTCCGTGAACCAGTCCCAGCACGCCTCGACCCACTCGTCGAACCAGTGCCCGGCCTCGGACGGGTGCGTGAAGTACTCGATCTCCATCTGCTCGAACTCGCGCGTGCGGAAGATGAAGTTGCCGGGGGTGATCTCGTTGCGGAAGGCCTTGCCGATCTGGCCGATCCCGAACGGCGGCTTCTTCCGCGCCGCGGTGACCACGTTGTTGAAGTTGACGAAGATGCCCTGCGCGGTCTCGGGCCGCAGGTAGTGCAGGCCCTCCTGGTTGTCGACGGGGCCCAGGAACGTCTTCAGCAGCCCGGAGAACTGCTGCGGGTCCGTCCACTGGCCCTTGGTCCCGCAGTTGGGGCAGGGGATGTCGGCCATGCCGTTCTCCGGGGCGCGGCCCTTCTTCTCCTCGAAGGCCTCCACCAGGTGGTCCTGCCGGGCGCGCTTGTGGCAGGAGGTGCACTCCACGAGCGGATCCGTGAAGGTCGCCACGTGCCCCGAGGCCTCCCAGACGGCCTTCGGGAGGATGATCGAGGAGTCGAGTCCCACCATGTCCTCGCGACCGCGCACGAAGGTCTGCCACCACTCGTGCTTGATGTTCTCCTTGAGCTCCGCGCCGAGGGGCCCGTAGTCCCAGGCCGAGCGGGAGCCGCCGTAGATCTCACCCGCCTGGAACACGAACCCGCGGCGCTTGGCCAGCGAGATGACGTTGTCCAACGTGGACTTGGGGGCCATGTGGTTTTCCTCCGGGATTCCGCCCGACCGCCGGCTGCGGACGCGCGTGGTCAGTGGTGTGGCCCGGCGGAGCGCCGCCGGGAGAGCGGCCGCCGTCGGCCGTCATGAACGAGGACGCCGCGTGCGACGTCCTCGTCCCAGGGTAGCCAATTCCCGCCGGGCGCGCGGACCGGCCCGGAGCTGGGACAATGGGCGCATGACGACTCCCCAGCCGCCCGGCGGCCCCGACGAGCTGCCCATCCGCGACGACATGATCCGGCTGGGCCAGGCGCTCAAGCTGGCCAACCTCGCCGAGGACGGCGCGCACGCCCGGGGTCTCGTGGAAGACGGTCAGGTCTCGGTCAACGGGGAGGTCGAGACCCGCCGCGGCCGGCAGCTGCACCCCGGCGACGTCGTCTCCGCAGGGGGTGCCTCCGTCCGGATCACCGCGGGCGGCTGACCGCCCGGACCGGGGCGCCCAGCACCACCTGCGTCAGGTACTCGCGCACGTGCCCGAGCTCCTGCGGGCTGATCCCGTGGCCCACCCCGGTGTAGTGCACCTTCATGGCGTCGGCGTGCTCGAGCGCCCACTCGGCCGTGGAGTCGACCAGCTCCTGCGGAATGACCGGGTCCTGCGGGTCGCGGCCCCAGAACATCCGCAGCGGCTGCTCCCGCAGCCGCTCGTCGGCGAACAGGGGGTGCGCCCCGGGCACCACGAAGCCGGACAGTCCGACCACCGCGGTGACCTCGCCGGGCAGGTGGCGGGCGAGGGACGTGGCCATGGCCATGCCCTGCGAGAACCCGAGCAGCGTGATGCTGGGGTGGTCGGCGGCCAGCTCCCGCAGCCAGGCCGCGACGGGCCGCACGGCCTCCGCCACCCGGTCGAGCGAGAAGCTGAGGTCCGCGGCGAGCGGGAACCACTGGTAGCCCGAGTCGATGGGCTCGGGAGCGCGCAGGGACACCACGCTGAACTCCTCCGGCAGGGCCGGGACGAGGCCCATGAGGTCCTGCTCGTGCGAGCCGTAGCCGTGCAGCAGCACGAGCAGCGGGGTGCCGGGACGGGCGTCGGCGTCGTTGTTCCAGACGGCGAAGGGGGTGTCGGTCGCGGGGGTGTCGGTCATGGCTCCAGTCTGCCACCCGGGTGCGGCGGGCACGGTCTCAGGGCTCGTGCAGGACCGTCTCCAGGAGCAGCCGGCCGAGCTGCGGGGCCTCGATGAGGAAGCCGTCGTGGCCCGACGGCGAGGTGAGGGTGTGCCGCCGCACGTCTCCAGGCAGGGCGGCCGCCAGGACGTCCGACTCGCGGGGCAGGTACAGCCGGTCGGAGTCCACCGCCGCCACGAGCCACTCGCACGAGGTCATGGACAGGGCCTCCTCCAGGGTGCCCCGGTTCCGCGTGATGTCGTGGGACATGAGGGTCTCGTTGACGGCCAGGTAGCTGTTGGCGTCGAAGCGCCCGGCGAGCTTGGACGCCTGGTGGTCGAGGTAGCTCTCCACCTGGTAGCGCCCCCGGCGACCGGGGTGCGTGTCGATGACCTGCTCGCCGGCCTGCGGCGAGCAGCCGAACCGGTGGTGCAGCTCGTCGGGCGAGCGGTAGGTGATGTGGGCGATCCGCCGGGCCAGCCCCAGGCCCGTGACGGGGAACGGCCCGTCGTAGTAGTCCCCGCCCCGGAAGTCGGGGTCCTGGTGGATCGCCAGCTTCTGCGCCTGGCCCCACGCGAGCTGCTCGGCGCTGGACCGGGCGCACGCGGCGACCACCGCGCACGCCCGCACGCGGTCCGGGTGGGTCACGGCCCACTCGAGGGCCCGGGCGCCGCCCATGGAGCCGCCGATCACGAGGCGCCACGCCTCGATGCCGAGGGCGTCGGCGAGCGCCGCCTCGGCGTGCACGGCGTCCCGGACGGTGATCAGCGGGAAGCGGGAGCCCCAGGGACGCCCCTCGGGGTCCACCTCCGGCGGCGCGGGGGTCGCCGGGCCGGTGGAGCCGTAGCAGCCGCCCACGATGTTGGTGCAGACCACGAACCACCGGTCCGTGTCGATGGCGGCGCCGGGGCCCACCAGACCCTCCCACCAGCCGCCGGTCTCCGCGGCGCGGCGCTCGGCCTCGGAGGCGCCGGGGCGGGCCCGTCCGGTGGCCACGTGGGTGTCCCCGGTGAGGGCGTGCTGGACGAGGACCGCGTTGGACCGGTCCGGGGCGAGGGTCCCCCAGGTCTCGTAGGCGATCCGGACCCCGGGCAGCCGGAAGCCCGACTCGAGCTCCAGGGTGCCGATCTCGGCCACGCGCGGCACCCCGTCCTCGCGGACGTCGGTCCCGGCGGCGGCGCCCCGCACGACCGTCACGGTCACTCCTGTCCTCCGCGCGCGGCCGCGGCCGCGGCGAAGCCCTGCTCCAGGTCCGCGAGGATGTCGTCGATGTGCTCGAGGCCCACGGACAGGCGCACGAAGCCCGGCTCCACGCCGGACGCCAGCTGCTCCTCGGGGAGGAGCTGGCTGTGCGTGGTGGACGCCGGGTGGATCACGAGGGAGCGGACGTCCCCGATGTTCGCCACGTTGGAGTGCAGGGTGAGGGCGTCCACGAAGGCGGCCCCGGCCTCCCGGCCGCCGTCGAGCACGAAGCCCAGGATCGACCCGGCGCCCCGGGGCGCGTACTTCAGCGCCCGCTCGTGCCACGGCGAGGACTCCAGCCCCGCCCAGGACACCGAGCGCACGTCCTGGCGGGCCGCCAGCCAGCGGGCCACCGCCCCGGCGTTGGCCACGTGCCGCTCCATCCGCAGGGACAGCGTCTCGATGCCCTGCTCGATGAGGAACGCGTTGAACGGGGAGATCGCCGAGCCGAGGTCGCGCAGCAGCTGCACCCGGGCCTTGAGGACGTAGGAGAGGTTGACGCCGAAGACGCCCTCCGCGCCCAGGGCCTGGGCGTAGACGAGCCCGCCGTAGGACTCGTCCGGCTGGTTGAAGCCGGGGAAGCGCTCGGGGTAGCGGCCGAAGTCGAAGGCGCCGGAGTCCACGATCACGCCGCCGATGGCGGTGCCGTGGCCGCCCAGGAACTTGGTGGCGGAGTGCACCACGACGTCCGCGCCCCAGCGGAAGGGCTGGACCAGGTACGGGGTGGCCACGGTGTTGTCCACGATGAGCGGCACCTCGCTGTCGTGGGCGATCCCGGCGACCGTCTCGATGTCGAGGACGTCGTTGCGCGGGTTCGGGATCGTCTCCGCGAAGAAGGCCTTGGTGTTCGGGCGCACCGCGCTCCGCCAGGCCTCGGGGTCGTCCGGGTCCGTCACGAACGTCGTCTCGATGCCGAGCTTGGGCAGCGTGAACTTGAAGAGGTTGTAGGTCCCGCCGTACAGGCTGGGGCTGGCCACGACGTGGTCGCCCGCTCCCGCGACGTTGAGCACCGCGAACGTCGTGGCCGACTGTCCCGCGCTGACCATCAGGGCGCCCACGCCGCCCTCGAGGGCGGCGATCCGGTTCTCCACGACCTCCGTGGTCGGGTTGCCGATCCGCGTGTAGATCGGGCCGAGCTCGGCGAGCGAGAAGCGGTCGGCGGCGGCCTGGGCGTCCGGGAAGACGAAGGACGTGGTCTGGTGGATCGGCAGGGCCCGGGACCCGGTGACCGGGTCGGGGCTCTGCCCCGCGTGGATCTGCCGGGTCTCGAAGGACCAGCCGGCCGGGTTGTCCGGGGTGGGCCGTGCGGTCGTGGGGGCGCCGGTGCCGGCAGCGGGGGACTCGGACATGCCGTGGGACTCCTTGCGGTGTCAGGGGTCCGGTTTCCGGCCGAGCTGGTGCGGCCGAGCGACGGCCGGGCACCGGGGACCCGCGCTTGCTCGCTCGCGGGTCGCGAGGAGCCTGGTCTTCACCCAGGGCACCCCACCGCGGAGGAGGGTTGCCGGCCAGCTAGCTGGGGCTTGGACGCTGGCGCTCATGACCTGGACAACATTGTCCGGATTCGGGCGCGGCGGCGTCAAGCCGGGGCCGGGCACGACTCCCGAGAACGGCCCGGCCCGCGCGGCGCCGGACGCGCCGCGGACCGGAGTTCGGACCGGAAGGTGAGCCGGGGAGCGAACCGCGTCGTGGCCGGGCCCGGCCGATTTGGAGACGAAACTCACACGGTGCCACGATGTGGCCATGAGAGTCGACCACGTGTCCTACGCCTGCCGCCCGGAGGGCCTGGCGGCCACCACCGAGCGGATCGCCGACCAGCTCGGGATCGAACCGGTCAAGGGCGGTGTGCACCCCCGTTTCGGCACCCGCAACATGATCCTCCCCCTCACGAACCACCAGTACGTCGAGGTCGTCGAGGTCCTCGAGCACCCCGCGGCGGTGAAGGCCCCGTTCGGCCAGGCCGTGCGCGCCCGCTCCGAGGCCGGCGGCGGCTGGCTGGGCTGGGTCGTCGAGGTCGAGGACCTCGCGCCGTTCGAACGGCGACTGGGCCGTTCCTCCGTCCCCGGCTGCCGGGTGTTCCCGGACGGGCGGTGCCTGGAGTGGCACCAGATCGGGGTCAAGGGCCTGATCGCGGATCCGCAGCTGCCGTTCATGGTGCGCTTCGACTCCGGCCCGGAGATGCACCCGTCCCAGGCGCGGATCACGGACGTGGGCCTCGCCGGGATGTCGATCGCCGGCGCCCCGGAGCGGGTCACCGAGTGGCTGGGCGCCCCGGTCGAGACCGCCCTCGACGACCTCGACGTCGACTGGCGCTACCCCGCCGGCACCCCCGGGGTCCTCTCCGTCACCTTCAGCACCCCGGACGGCTCCGTCACCATCTGAGACCGCTGCGGCCGGGCACGCCGGTGCCCGGCCGCAGCCGGCTCAGCCCAGCAGCCACGCGGTGCCGAGGAAGCCCACGGCGTCCAGCAGGAAGTGCGCGACGACGAGCGGCATCACCCGCCCGGTGCGCCGGTAGAGCTCCGCGAAGACGAGTCCCATCACCACGTTGCCGAGGAAGGGCCCGATCCCCTGGTAGAGGTGGTAGCTGCCGCGGAACAGGGCCGTGACCACCAGGACCGCCGGCCAGCCCCACCCGATGCGGGTGAGCCGGTCGGTCAGGAACGCGACCACGACGACCTCCTCGAGCAGGGCGTGGCGCAGCGCCGAGAGCAGGAGCACCGGAACGGCCCACCAGTGCTCGCCGAGACCCGATGTGGTGACCTCCGCGGTGATGCCCAGGGCCCGCCCGGCCCCGTAGAGGGCCAGCGTCCCCACCCCCATGAGCAGGAAGAGCACGGTGCCCAGACCGAGGTCCGGGAGGGGCATGCGGGCGTCGAGCCCGATCCGCCGGCGCACCGTGCGCAGGGCGCCTGCGGAGCCGGCGAGCAGGTACAGCGCCAGCAGGACCGGCACCAGGTCCAGGGCGATGCCGGTCAGCTGGCGCAGCAGGTCGAACAGCGGCTGCCGGCTCAGCGGCGGGTTCATCGTCGCCTGCGCCTCGGACAGCGGTCCGCGGGCGAGGTCCTCGGCGAGGGAGAGCACCGCGTAGACCGCCGAGGCGCCCAGGGACACCCCGAGCACCAGGAGCACCTGCGCCCACAGGTCGGCGCGGGTGGAGCCGAAGGCGGGCGGTCGCGGGGCGAGGTGCGCGGGGGTGCTCATGCGCACATTCTGGCACCGCAGCACCGGTGCGGCCCGGCAGCGGCGGCGGGTCGCGCCCCGGGCCGTCTTCCCTAGGATGGGGTCCATGACAGCCCTTCCCCCGCAGATCCGACAGCAGCCCGCCGAGCGCTCCTTCCACGGCCACGTGTTCTCCGACCCGTACGAGTGGATGCGGGACAAGGACTCCCCCGAGGTGCTCGGCCACCTCGCGGCCGAGAACGACTACGCCGAGGCCGCCACGGCGCACCTGGCGGGGCTGCGGGAGACGGTCTTCGGGGAGATCAAGGACCGCACCCAGGAGACCGACCTGTCCGTGCCCAACCGGCGCGGGGACTGGTGGTACTTCGCCCGGACGGTGGAGGGCGGAGCGCACCAGGTGTTCTGCCGGGTCCCCGCGGCGATCTCCGGCGAGGTCGTCGCCGACTGGACGCCGCCCCTCGTGGAGCCCGGGATCCCCATGGCCGGGGAGCAGGTGCTGCTCGACGCCAACGCGGAGGCCGCGAAGCACGAGTTCTACTCGCTCGGCAGCTTCGACGTCTCCGAGGACGGGGAGCTGCTGGCCTGGGCCGAGGACGTCACCGGTGACGAGCGGTTCACGCTGCGGATCCGGGACCTCACCACGGGCGCCGTGCTCGCCGACGAGATCCCCGGCACCTTCTACGGGTCCTTCCTCACCCCCGACGCCCGCGCCGTGTACTACACCGTGGTGGACGACTCCTGGCGTCCCCACCAGCTGCGCCGGCACGAGCTGGGCACGCCGGTGGCCGAGGACGTCGTCGTCCACGAGGAGAGCGACCCCGGTCTCTGGCTCGGGGCGGGGCTGTCCGCGGACCGGCGCTGGATCGTCGTGGAGGCCGTGTGCTCCGAGTTCTCCGAGCAGCTCCTCCAGCCGGTCGCGGACCCGGAGGCGCCGCTGCGCGTCGTGCTGCCCCGCACCGACCGTGTGCTCTACGAGGCCGAGCCCCTGCTGCTGGAGGGGCGGGAGCAGATCCTGCTGACCCACGACCACGACGCCCCGAACTCCCGCATCTCCCTCATGGACCCGGCCGACCTCGGCCGGCCGGTGACGGAGGTGGCCCTGCGCGACGTCGTGCCGGCCTCGGAAACCGTCCGGGTCAACGGCTGCGCCGTGACGTCCACCCACCTGGTGGTCTCCGTCCGGGCGGACACCACCCTGCGGGTCCGGCTGCTCCCGCTCGCCGGACTGGGCACGCCCGCCCAGGCCGCCCCGGCGGAGCCGGCCTTCGCCGAGGAGCTCTACACCGCGAGCGTCTCCGCCGCGGAGCACGACGCCCCCGTGGTCCGGCTCTCCTACACGTCCTTCACGACGCCCCCGCGCGTCTACGACGTCTTCGCCGCGGGCGCCACCGGGGACGACGCCGCCCTGCCCGCCGAGCCGCTGCTGCGCCGCGAGGCCACGGTGCTCGGCGGCTACGACCCCGCGGACTACGCGGTCGAGCGGGACTGGGCCACCGCGGCGGACGGCACCCGCATCCCCGTCTCCCTGGTCCGCCGGGCGGACCTCGACCCCTCCGTGCCGGCACCGGTGCTGCAGTACGCCTACGGCTCCTACGAGCACAGCACCGACCCGTCGTTCTCGGTCTCGCGGCTGTCCCTGCTGGACCGCGGCGTGGTGTGGGCGGTGGCGCACGTGCGCGGCGGCGGCGAGCTCGGCCGAACCTGGTACGAGCACGGCAAGAAGCTGCACAAGACGAACACCTTCACGGACTACGTCGCCGTCACCGACCACCTCGCCGCACGGCCGGACGTCGACGAGCGGCGGATCCTGGTGATGGGCGGCTCCGCCGGCGGGCTGCTGGTGGGCGCGGTGCTCAACCTCGCCCCGGAGAAGTACTGCGGCGCGCTGGCCGCGGTGCCGTTCGTGGACCCGCTGACGTCGATCCTCGACCCCACCCTGCCGCTCACGGCGCTCGAGTGGGAGGAGTGGGGCAACCCCATCGAGGACGCGCACGTCTACCGGTACATGCGCGACTACTCCCCCTACGAGAACGTCCGCCCCCTGCCCTATCCCCCGGTGCTCGCCGTGACGAGCCTCAACGACACCCGCGTGCTCTACGTGGAGCCCGCCAAGTGGGTCGCCGCGCTGCGGGGCGCCACGACGGCGGCCCACCCGGTGCTGCTGCGCTGCGAGATGGCCGGCGGCCACGGCGGCGCCTCCGGCCGGTACGAGCAGTGGAAGGACACGGCCTGGGAATACGCCTGGGTGCTGGACCGGATGGGTCTCGCCGGGTCCTGACCACGCTCCTGCTGCACTGCTCGCCTCCTCGGGGGCGGCGGCCGCGTTGTGGACCGCCCGTCCCACCGGGACAGCAGCTCCCGGCGGACTAGAATGAGCCGATGGGGAACGATCCGCCCATCCACCGTGCCGCTCTCCCGACGGGAGTGACCATGTCCTGGGCTGCCACCGGACCCGTCGGCGCGACGCCGGTCGTCCTGCTGCACGGCTGGGGCGAAACCCACCGGGAGTTCTCCCGGCTGCTGCCGCTGCTTCCCGCCGGAGTGCGCGCCGTGGCCCCGGACCAGCGCGGCCACGGATCCTCCGACCGGCCGCAGGACGGCTACACCCTGCAGGACCATGCCGCGGACGTGGTGGCGCTCCTCGACGCCCTCGACCTGCCGTCGGCCGTCCTGCTGGGATCGTCCAGCGGCGGGTACGTCGCCCAGCAGGTCGCCGTCGACCATCCCGAACGAGTGCTCGGCCTGGTCCTGGTGGGCTCGCCTCGTTCCCTGCAGGGCCGCCCGCCCTTCGCCGACGCCGTGGCAGAACTGCGCGACCCCGTGGACCCCGCCTGGGTCCGGGATCTCCACAGCTGGTTCCCGACCGTCCAGCCGGTCCCCGGGTGGTACGTGGAGGAACGGGTGCGGGACGGCGCGGCCATCCCCGCCCGCGTGCGGCAGCGCTCGCTCGAGGGTCTGGGCACGGCCCGTCCACCGACCGATGCCGGGACGATCACCGCGCCCACCCTGGTCCTCTGGGGCGCGTGCGACGGCCTGCTCCCCCGCGACCACACGGAGGCGCTGATCGCGGCGATCCCCGGATCGCGACTGGTCGCCTACGAGGACACCGGTCACCTGGTGACGTGGGAGCGACCGGAGCGGGTCGCCGCCGATCTCGTGATGTTCCTCGACGAGCTCGGCCGCTGAAGCCGGGAAGAGCTGCGCCCCGGGCGGGGCACGGTCTCCGTGGCGTGGCGGCCAGCGTGCCGGGCGGCTCAGGCGGCGCCGGACCCGGCCCGGAAGCGGCCCGGGTCCAGGGCGGCGGCGGTCTCCGGGGAGCACCACGCACCCACGGTCCCGTCTAGGAGCACGTCCGCGGCCGCGTCCGCCATGGCGGCACTGGTCTGGAAGCCGTAGCCGGACTGGCCGGCGAGCCACACCAGGCCCGGGACGGCCGGGTCGGGACCGCACGCGGGCACACCGTCCGGTGTCTCGGTGCGCAGGCCCGTCCAGGCCCGTTCGATCCCCGTGGCGCCCAGGGAGGTCACGGTGTTGAGCCGCGCCAGCAGGTCCTCGACGTCCTCGAGCACGGGCTGCGCGTCGCAGGGCGCGCTCGGCACGGCCTCGGACGGGGAGACGAGCGCACCGTCCCCGGCCCGCCGGTAGTACCAGCCGCGGTCGGCGGCGACGACCATGGGGTGGTCGGGGGCGAGGGGCTTCGCGAGCCGCACGAGCGCGGCGGTGCGCCGCAGCGGGCGCAGGCCCAGCGGGGCGGCGCCGAACAGGGCCGCGACCTCGTCCGCCCACGCGCCCGCGGCGACGACGACCCGCCGGGCCCGCAGACGGTGCACGCCGGCCGCGACGTGCCAGACGTCGCCGTCGCGCTCCGCCGCCGTCACCGGGGCGCCCGTGAGCAGCCGGGCGCCGGCCGTCGCCGCCCGGTCCCGGTGCCACGCCACGAGGGCCGCGGCGTCGGTGCGCACGGAGGTGTCGTCGAGGCGCCCGGCCTCGACCGCGTCCGCCGGGGAGCAGGCGAGTTCGGGGCACAGCTCCACGAGCTCCGCGCGGGACAGCGCCCGCATCCCCGGGGCGGCCTCGGCGCGCAGCCGCGCCTCGGACCCCACCAGGACCATGCGGCTGGGCCAGGCCAGGGGCCGGGACGGGGCGGGCCGGGGGTCGAGCAGCCGGGCGACGGTCGCCCCGGTCAGCTCCCGGACGGGCGCCGGTCCGTAGCTGGGGATGAGCTGCTCGGCCGAGCGGCCGGAGGTGTGCAAGGACAGCTGCGGCTCGGCCTCCGCGAGCACGATCCCCGCCCCGCTCCCCCGCCGCGCGGCCAGCTCCGAGGCCAGGGACAGTCCGGCGATACCGCCGCCGATGATGAGCACGTCGCACACTGGGTCCATGCGCCCATGCTCGCACGCCGCGCGGGGCCGGTGCCGTGGCGCACCGCGCGGCGCACGGCCCCTCGGTGCCGGGCCCCGCGGGCGCGGGTCAGCCCTGCACGCCGAGCTTCTCCAGGATCAGCTCGCGCACCCGGCCCGCGTCGGCCTGGCCACGGGTGGCCTTCATGACCGGGCCGATGAGGGCGCCGACGGCCTGGACCTTGCCGGCCTGCACCTTCGCCACGACGTCGGGCATCTGGGCCATGGCGTCCTCGATCGCCGCGGTCAGCACCGAGTCGTCCGAGACGACCGCGAGGCCGCGCCGCTCGACGACCTCGGCCGGAGAGCCCTCGCCGTCCGAGACGTGGGAGAGGACCTTCTTGGCGAGCTTGTCGTTGATCTTCCCGGCGGTGATGAGCCCGTCGAGCTCGACGACGTGCTGCGGGGTCACGCCGAGCTCCGCGATCTCGACCTCCCGCTGCTTGGCCAGGCGGGCGATCTCGCCCATCCACCACTTGCGGGCCGCGGACGGGACCGCGCCGGCGGCGACGGTCTGCTCGATCTCGTCGAGGACCCCCGCGTTGACCACGTCGCGGAACTCCTCGTCGGAGAATCCCCAGTCGGTCTTCAGCCGCTTGCGGCGCTCGGCCGGGGGCTCGGGCAGCTCGGCGCGCAGCCGCTCGATCCACTCGTGGTCGGTCACGACCGGCACGAGGTCCGGCTCCGGGAAGTACCGGTAGTCGTCGGCGTCGGACTTGGGCCGCCCGCTCGTGGTCGAACGAGTGTCCTCGTGCCAGTGCCGGGTCTCCTGCACGATGGTCCCGCCGGAGGCGAGGACCGCGGCGTGGCGCTGGATCTCGAAGCGCACGGCGCGCTCCACGGCGCGCAGGGAGTTCACGTTCTTGGTCTCGGAGCGGGTGCCGAACGTGGCGCCGCCCTTGGGCATGAGGGACACGTTGGCGTCGCAGCGGACGTTGCCGCGCTCCATCCTGGCGTCCGAGATCCCGAGGTTCCGCACGATCTCCCGGATCATGGCCACGTAGACGCGGGCCAGCTCGGGCGCACGGGACCCGGCGCCCACGATCGGCTTCGTCACGATTTCGATCAGCGGGACCCCGGCGCGGTTGTAGTCGACCAGGGAGAAGTCGGCGCCCTGGATGCGCCCCGCGGAGCCGCCCAGGTGCGTGAGCTTCCCGGCGTCCTCCTCCATGTGGGCCCGCTCGATCTCGACCGTGAACACGGTCCCGTCCTCCAGCTCGACGTCGACGGAGCCGTTCTCGGCGATCGGCTCGTCGTACTGGGAGGTCTGGAAGTTCTTGGGGGTGTCCGGGTAGAAGTAGTTCTTCCGGGCGAAGTGGGAGACCGGACGGATCTCGCAGCCCAGCGCGAGGCCGAGCTTGATGGCCGACTCCACGGCCACCCGGTTCACCACGGGGAGCACCCCGGGCAGGCCGAGCGAGACCGGGGTGACGTTCGTGTTCGGCTCGTCGCCGAAGACGTTGGGGGCGGCGTCGAACATCTTGGTCCGCGTGTTGAGCTCCACGTGGACCTCGAAGCCCAGCACGGGGTCGAACTTCTCCATGGCCTCGTCGAAGGACAGGACCTCTTCGGTGGTCTGGGTCATCAGCGGGCTCCTCCCCGGACGGGTGCGGACAGATCGGACGCGGCGGACTCCCCCGAGAGCTCCCGGACGAGGGCGGCGGTGTCCGGCAGGGTCTGCCAGACCGGTCCGCCCCAGCGCTGCTCGAGCAGGGCCTCGAGACCGGCGCCGGCGCGGTAGAGCCGGGCGTCCTGGCGGGCCGGGGCCATGAACTGGATGCCCACGGGCAGTCCGTCCTCGGGGGCGAGGCCGCCGGGCACGGAGATCGCCGGCACCCCGGCCAGGTTGACGGGGATGGTGGCGATGTCGTTGAGGTACATCTGCATCGGGTCGGCGGACTCGTCCACGGCGCCCCGTTCGAACGCGGTCGTCGGCGACGTCGGGGAGACGAGCACGTCGACCTGTGCGAACGCGGCCGCGAAGTCGCGCTGCACCAGGGTGCGGACCTTCTGCGCCGAGCCGTAGTAGGCGTCGTAGTAGCCCGCGGACAGCGCGTAGGTGCCCAGGATGATCCGGCGCTTGACCTCCGCGCCGAAGCCCGCGGCCCGCGTGGAGCCCATCACGCGCTCGATGGTCAGGGGCCCCTCCTCGGGGAGCACGCGGTGGCCGAAGCGCACGCCGTCGTACTTGGCGAGGTTCGAGGAGACCTCGGAGGACATGATGAGGTAGTAGGCCCCCAGCGCGTACGTGAAGTTCGGCGTGGAGACCTCCACGACCTCGGCCCCCGCCGAGCGCAGCAGCTCGACGGCCTCCTCGAAGCGCTGCTGGACCCCGGGCTGGAAGCCCTCGCCCGTGAGCTCCTTGACGACGCCCACGCGCAGGCCGCGCAGCCCGCCGTCGGCGGCTCCGGCCCGCGCCTGGGCGGCGAGGTCGCCGACCGGGTCGGGCAGCGACGTGGAGTCGTGCGGGTCGTGCCCGCCGATCACCTCGTGCAGCAGCGCGGCGTCGAGCACCGTGCGCGACACGGGGCCGACCTGGTCGAGCGAGGAGGCCATGGCGATCACGCCGTAGCGCGAGACCCCTCCGTAGGTCGGCTTGACGCCGACCGAGCCGGTCAGCGCCGCGGGCTGGCGGATGGACCCGCCGGTGTCGGTGCCCAGGGCCAGCGGCGCCTGGAACGCCGTCACGGCCGCGGCGGACCCGCCGCCGGACCCGCCCGGCGTGCGGGCCAGGTCCCAGGGGTTGCGGGTGTCGCCGAAGGCGGAGTGCTCGGTGGAGGAGCCCATCGCGAACTCGTCGAGGTTCGTCTTCCCCAGCAGCGGCATCCGGGCCGCGTGCAGCCGCCGGGTCACGGTGGCGTCGTACGGGCTCATCCAGCCCTCGAGCATCCGGGACGCGGCGGTGGTGGGCTGCCCTTGCGTGACGATGAGGTCCTTGACCGCGATCGGCACGCCGGCGAGCTCGGGCAGCTCCTCGCCGCGGGCGCGCGCGGCGTCCACCTCGGCGGCCACGGACAGGGCCCCTTCGGTGTTGACGTGCAGGAACGCGTTGAGCCCGGTCCGGCCGCGGCTGCGGTCGGCGGGGTCGACGGGGGTGCCGTCGGTGTCCCGGATGCGGTCGAGGTGCGCCTGGACGACGTCGACGGAGGTGACCTCGCCGGCCGCGAGCCGCCGGGCGAGCTCCGCGGCCGGGAGGCCGACGACGCCCTGGGGGGTTCCTGTGCTGGTCATGCGACTACTCCTCGTCCAGGATCGCGGGCACCTTGAACTTGCCCTCGGCGGCGTCGGGGGCGTTGCGCAGCGACTCCTCGGCGGTGAGGGTCTCGCCCACGACGTCCTCGCGGAAGACGTTCTGCAGCGGGATGGGGTGGCTCGTGGCCGGGACGTCCGGGCCGGCGGCCTCGCTGACGGACGCGACGGACTCGACGACGAGGTCGAGCTCCTCCGCCATGGACCGCAGCTCCGCCTCGGTCATCTCGAGGTGCGCGAGCTTCGCCAGGTGGGCGACCTGCTCGCGGGTGATCGCAGACATGCGCACTCCTGCTGGTGATCGGGGGTGGTTTCCGGTCCAGTCTAGCGGCGCGGGTCCCGCCGTCCGCCCGGACGGAGGAACGGCCCGGGGGCTTACCCTGGAGGTCACGCCCACCCACCGCACAGGAGCACCCGAACATGGCCAAGACCACCCCCGCCCGCACGAAGAAGGCCCGCGGGGCCCAGAAGGAGCGCACCGGAGGCGCCCGCTCCGGGAAGGCCGCACGCTCGGTCTCGGCCACGGACGCCGCCAACGCGTGGCGCCAGCGAGTCAGCAAGGACGCCGCCGCGACCATCGACACGGTCATGGCGCACGTGCAGGCCGTGGCGGAGCAGCAGCTCGGGCGCTACGGGTCCTTCCCCGCGTTCCTCGTGACCTCCCGGCGGGACGGCGAGTACGAGCTCGACGCGCTGTCGCCGGAGCAGCTGGAGGAGCTGTCCCCCGAGGCGGCCCTGGAGGCCCTGCGGGAGCGGGCCGGGGAGCTGCGCGACGAGATCCTGTGCGCCGGGGTCGCCTTTCCCGTCACCCTGCCGGACCGCTCCGGGCAGGACGCCGTGGCCGTGCAGGTCCAGCACCGGGAGGGCGAGTCCCTGACGGTCGTCCAGCCGTACCGGGTCAAGGGCGCGGAGCGCTCCGTGAGCTTCGGGGACGTCGCCGTCGAGCCCGCCGACCCGTGGCTGTGGACCTGAGCGCGCGCACGGCGCCGCCCCCGGCGGACGCCGGGCACGCGGAAGGGCCCCTCCGTGCGGAGGGGCCCTTTCGCGTGCCCTCGCGCGGCGGGGCCGCGCGGTGCCGATCCGACGGGATCAGGCGGGGATGTGCAGCACCTGACCCGGGAAGATCAGGTTCGGGTCGGCGATGGTGCCCGCGTTCGCGGCGGCCAGGGCCTGCCAGCCGCCCTCGACGCCCAGCTTCTCGGCGATGATGGAGAGCGTGTCGCCCGAGACCACGGTGTAGGAACCGGCGGACACGGGGGCCGGGGCCGGGGCGGCGGCCGGAGCCACGTACTCGACGACCGGAGCCGGGGCCGCGACGGGGGCCGGAGCCGGGGCCGGGGCAGCCACCGGAGCCGGGGCCGCGACGGGGGCGGGCGCGGGGGCCGGAGCCGGGGCGGCGGCCGGGGCCGGGACGGACTGCGGGGTCACGGTGGCGGTCCCCATCGGGTTCTCGGACGGGGCGGCGGAGCCGGTGAGGCCCAGCTTGGCGGAGCAGGCGGGCCACGCGCCCCAGCCCTGGCCGTCGAGGACGTTCTCGGCCACGGCGATCTGCTGCGCACGGGAGGCGTCCTGCGGGGCGCCCTGGCCACCGAAGGCGGCCCAGGTGGAGGGGGTGAACTGCAGGCCGCCGGAGAAGCCGTTGCCGGTGTTGGTGTTCCAGTTGCCACCGGACTCGCACTCGGCGAGGGCGTCCCAGGTGGAGGCCGGAGCGGCGTTGGCCGGGAGGGCCATGGCGCCCACGGCGGTCCCGCCGAGGATCAGGGCGGCGGCACCGCGACGGACGTTGCGACGAACAGCGAAAGCGTTGGTCATGATGCTCCCAGGGCCACCTGCGCTCGTTTCCGTCCCCGGATGTCTTCGCGCCGTCGTCTACCCGTCAAAGTGTTGTCGGGTACGTGCTTACAGGTGTCTGCCCTTCAGACGACGTGCGGTGTTACGGCAGCACCCAGCAGGTGTGGTGGTGGGCCGGGAATCGTTCTCCAGGCACACCGGATCCCCGGAGGGAATCCTCGGGGAAGCTGATGATCACGATAGCGTAACGATTTTGCTTGCGCTACCCCTTCTGGCCCGACGTGAGGTATCACACGTGCACGGGTCACAGGGGCGCCGGTGTGGACCAGAACGCCGGCTCCGGAGTCCGCACCCCGGGAAGCGGAGGGAAGACCCTCGGGAAGAACGCTTCGTAGATCACGCTATGGCAACGTTTTGGTCTCGGTCAAATCACGAGAGCCAGGTCACAGGGCGGCCTCGGGCCGCGAGTCCCGGTCTCAGCCGGGGATCCCCCGCTCCCGCGCCGTGATCCAGGCCGCGAGACGGTCGGCGACCGGCACCTCTCCCTGCGCCGGCGAGGGCAGTTCCGGACGGGTCACGAGGGCGCCCGCCTCCTCGGCGATCAGTGCGCCGGCCGCCCAGTCGTGCTCGTGCAGGCCCTGCTCGCCGTACCCGTCGAGCGTTCCGTCCGCGACCATGCACAGGTCCAGGGCCGCCGAGCCGAGCCGCCGCATGTCCGTGTACTGCCGCATCGTGGCCAGGAAGGCCGGGAACTGCTCCTCCCGGCGGGCGGCGTCGAACGGGAAGCCGGTGCCGTAGAGCCGGCCCGGCCGGTCCGGCTCGGGCCCCGCGAGGCGCCGGGACGCCCCGTCCGCCTCGACCCACGCCCCGGCGCCCCGGAGCGCGAAGTACGTGCGGCGCAGCGCCGGGGCGTTGACCGCGCCCACGAGCCAGTTGCCCTCGGCGTCGGCGGCGGCCACGGACGTGCAGTAGTAGACGACGCCGCGGATGAAGTTGGTGGTGCCGTCGAGCGGGTCCACCGACCAGCGGATCCCGGAGGGGTGCTGCGGACGGTGGGTGCCCGACTCCTCGCCGGTGACGGTGTCGTGCGGGCGCCGGTCCAGGATGGTGCGCAGCACCGCCTGCTCGGCGGCGACGTCGAAGCGGGTGACCCAGTCCCCCTCGCCGGACTTGCCGGTGACGCCCATGCGGTCGGCATCACGGCCCCGCAGGACCTGGGCCCCGGCCTCCGCGGCCGCCAGGGCCAGCTCCAGCAGCTCCTCCAGGTGGGCGCCCGAAGGACCGAGTCCCTCCAGCGCGTCGTCGTGCCGTCCCATGCTCATGCCCCGTCCTCGTCGTCCGTCGTGCCGTCGTCCGTCGTGCCGTCGTCCGTGCCCCCGCGCGTGCTCGCCGGCGCGCTGTCCGGCGTACCGCCCTCCGTGCCCCCGGCGCCGGCGCCGAAGGCGTCCGGTCCCTCCGCGAGGAGCCGCTCGAACCCCGCCTCGTCGAGGACGGTCACCCCGAGCTGCTCGGCCCGGTCCAGCTTGGTGCCGGCGTTCTCGCCCGCCACCAGGAAGTGGGTCTTCTTGGACACGGAGCCGGAGGCCTTGCCCCCGCGCACCAGCACCGCCTCCTTCGCGGAGTCGCGGCTGAAGCGCTCAAGGGTGCCCGTGACGACCACGGTGGTGCCCTCGAGGGTGCGGGGCACGGACTCGTCCACCTCGTCCTCCATGCGCACGCCGGCCGCCGCCCAGCGCTCCACGATCTCGCAGCGCCACGGCTCGGCGAACCACTCGGTGAGGGCGGCGGCGATCACGAGGCCCACGCCGTCGGCCTGGGCCAGCGTCTCCTCGTCGGCGTCGCGGATGGCCGGCAGCGAGCCGAACGCGGTGGCCAGCGACCGGGCCGCGGTCGGGCCCACGTGCCGGACCGACATGGCCACCAGCACCCGCCACAGCGGCTGCGACTTGGCCTTCTCGAGCTCCTCGAACAGCTTGCGGGTGGTGGCGGTGGGCTCGGAGGGCTTCTTGGCCGTGCCCTTCGTCCAGAAGTACGGCACCAGCTCCGTCTCGCCCGTGGGTTCGCCGCGCGTCCTCTTCTCCCGCCGGATCCGGACGTCCCGCAGGTCCTCGGGCGTGAGGTCGAAGAGGTGCGCCTCACTGGTCAGCGGCGGGGTCCCCGGCTCGTCGGGCCGGGTCAGGGCGAGGGCGGCCTCATAACCGAGGGCCTCGATGTCGAAGGCCCCGCGCCCGGCCGCGTGGAAGACCCGCTCCCGCAGCTGCGACGGGCAGCTGCGGGCGTTGGGGCAGCGGATGTCGACGTCGCCCTCCTTGGCCGGGCGCAGCTCCGTGCCGCAGGACGGGCAGGAGGTGGGCATCGTGAACTCGCGCTCGGTGCCGTCCCGCAGCGCCACCACGGGCCCCACGATCTCGGGGATCACGTCCCCCGCCTTGCGCAGCACCACGGTGTCCCCGATGAGCACGCCCTTGGCCTTCACGACGTCCTGGTTGTGCAGGGTCGCCATCTCGACCGTGGACCCGGCGACCCGCACGGGCTCCATCAGCCCGAACGGGGTGACCCGCCCGGTGCGGCCCACGTTGACCAGGATGTCCCTGAGCTTCGTGTGCACCTCCTCCGGCGGGTATTTGTAGGCCACGGACCAGCGGGGCACCCGGGAGGTGTGCCCGAGCCGGAACTGGGTGCGGCGGTCGTCGACCTTGACCACGATGCCGTCGATCTCGTGCAGGAGGTCGTGCCGGCGGCGGCCGAACTCCTCGATGAACGCCAGCACCTCGTCCGTGGACGGCAGCACCCTGCAGTACGGGCTGACCGGCAGCCCCCACTGCTCGAGCAGCTCGTAGACCCCCGACTGGGTGTCGGCGCGCAGGCCGGTGGCCGCGCCGACCCCGTGCACGTACATGGACAGCCGGCGCCGGGCCGTGACCTCGGGGTCCTTCTGCCGCAGCGAGCCCGCCGCGGCGTTGCGGGGATTGGCGAAGGGCGCGCGCCCCTCGGTCACGATCGCCTCGTTGAGGGAGCGGAAGTCGCGGGAGGAGATGAACACCTCGCCGCGGATCTCGACCTCCTCGGGGACGTCCTCGCCGGTGAGCGTCCCGGGGATCGTCGCGATCGTTCGCACGTTGTGCGTGACGTCCTCGCCCGTGGTGCCGTCGCCACGGGTCGCGGCCCGCACGAGCTCTCCGTCCCGGTAGAGCAGGTTCACGGCCAGGCCGTCGATCTTCAGCTCGGTCAGCCACGCGGACTCCGGGGCGTCCGGCAGCGCCTCGATCGAGGCGGCGGTCTTGTCCATCCAGGCCGTGAGCTCGTCGATCGAGAAGACGTCCTCGAGCGAGTACATCCGCGCCAGGTGGGTCACCGGTGCGAACGCGGTGGAGACCTCGCCGCCGACCTCCTGGGTGGGCGAGTCGTTGGCCACCAGCTCCGGGTTCAGCGCCTCGACCTCCTCGAGCCGCCGGTAGAGCTCGTCGTACTCCGCGTCCGAGATGGTGGGCGCGTCCTCCACGTAGTAGGCGGTCCGCGCGGCGCGCACCCGGTCCACGAGGTCCGCGTACTGCTCCTTCAGGTCCTCGCTGGGCGGGACCGGGTTGAGGTCCTGGCCGGTGGCGTCGACGGGTCGTGCGGCTGTCCTGTGCTGTGGGCTCACCCGACCATTGTGGCCCACGCGCCGGACAGGACCGTCGCGCCGTCGCGCGGCGGCGGGTCAGCCGCCCAGACGCTCGGCCGTCACCGTGAAGTGGGGGCGTCCGCGCCCCGGGTCCCACCCGGTGCAGCGCGATCGGCGCCAGGCCTCGCCCCGCCCCTCGTCGTCGACCGCGACCGCCACGGTGCCCGGGAGCGGGACGGGGGCGGCGAACTCCACCGCCCAGCGGAACGGCGTCCCGGACGGCACCGCGATCCCGGCCAGCGCGCGCGAGGCCGAGTACATGCCGTGGGCGATCGTCCCCTTCATCCCGAGCGCCCTCGCGGACGGGCCCGAGAGGTGGATGGGGTTCCAGTCGCCGCTCGCCGCCGCGTAGTCCCGTCCGGTGCGGGCGGGCAGGCGCCACTGTCCGGTCGGCGCCGGCGGCACGAACTCCCCGCGCGGGGCGTCGTCGACCGTGCCGGGAACGCGCACGCCCTTGGCGAGATAGGTCGAGCGGCCCGTCCAGACGGGCTCGCCGTCCTCGCGCGCGAGCCGGGCGACGACGTCGACCTGGGCGCCGGCCCGGTGCGGGCGCAGCCGCTCGGCGGAGGCGGTGACGGTGAGGTCCTCCCCCACCGCCACGGCGCCGCGGTGCTCGACCTCGTTGGCCAGGTGCACCATCCCCAGGACCGGCAGCGGGAAGTCCGGGCGGGTCAGCACGCTCATCGCCACGGGGAAGGCGAGGGCGTGCAGGTACCCCGAGAAGGCCTCCGTCCCGCCGGGGCCCTCGCGCAGCGGCGCGCCGACCGTGCGGCAGAACGCCTCGTGGCGGGCCGCCTCCGCGACCACGCCCTCGACGACGTGCGCCACCGCGGGCAGGTCGCCCGGCGCGCCGCCGGAGCCGCGGCGCCGCCCGGGCAGCCGCTGCGCGAGGGCGCCCGGCAGCGCCCGGCCGGCGGCGCCCGCCGCGGCCCGGACGTAGAGGCCGCCCAGGGAGGGCACCTCCGTGAGCACCACCTGCTCGTTCCGCCCGGTGCCCATGCTCACGCCCCCACCAGGTTCTGGCCGCACACGCGCAGCGTCTGTCCGTTGACGCCGCCGGCGGCGTCCGAGGCCAGGAAGAGCACGGCCTGCGCCACGTCCTCCGGCAGCCCGCCCTGCTGCAGGGAGTTCAGCCGGCGCGCGACCTGACGGCGCGCCGCCGGGATCCGGGCGGTCATCTCCGTCTCGATGAACCCCGGGGCCACGGCGTTGATGCTGCCGCCGCGCCGGGCCAGCAGGGGTGCGGTGGCGGCGACCATCCCGATCACGCCGGCCTTCGAGGCGGCGTAGTTGGTCTGGCCGCGGTTGCCGGCGACACCGCTCGTGGAGGCGAGGCAGACGATGCGCGGGGCGTCCCCGAGCCCGTCCCCGGACAGCAGCTGCTCGTTCATCCGCAGCTGCGACTCGAGGTTCACGGCGAGCACCGACGACCAGCGGGAGTCGTCCATGTTGGCCAGCAGCCTGTCCCGGGTGATCCCGGCGTTGTGCACCACCACGTCGAGGCGGCCGAAGCGCTCGCGGGCGAGCCCGAGGATCCGGTCCCCGGCGTGCTCGTCCGTGACGTCGAGCTGGAGGGCCACGGCGCGGAGCTCGTTGGCGAGCGCGGCGAGGGGTTCGCCCGCGGCCGGGACGTCCACGACGACGACGCGCGCGCCGGCGCTCGTGAGCGTGCGGGCGATCTGCGCCCCGATGCCGCGCGCGGCGCCGGTCACGGCGGCCACCTTGCCCCGCAGCGGGGCCTCCCAGTCGGCGGGCAGGGCTCCGGCGTCGTCTCCGACGGTGACGAACTGCCCGGAGACGAAGGCGCTGCGCCCCGAGAGCAGGAACCGCAGGGCGCCCAGCACGCTGGGGGCCTCGGGGGCGACGCCCTCGGCGAGCAGGACGCCGTTGGCGGTGGCCCCGCCGCGCATCTCCTGGGCCGTGGAGCGCAGGAGACCGACGACCGCCTGGCGGGCCGCGGCGATGACCGGCTCGAGCGGCTCCGCCGGCGCGGGCGTCGCCGAGGCCGCGCCCGTGCCGATGCCCGGCGCGGGACGGGACACCGTGACCACCCGCCCGCCGGGGGCGAGCGAGCGCAGCGCCCCGCCCAGCCCGAGCGCGGGCTCGGCCAGGTCCGCGGGCCGGGCGAGCTCCGTCAGGGCCAGCACGACGGCCCCGAACCGGTGGACGTCGTCGGGGTGGCGGCGCACGTCGAGGTCCCAGCCGAGCAGGGCCGTGGCGATCCGGTCGGCCTCCTCCCCCCGGCCCAGCACCAGGACGGGTCCGGGCACGAGCGGGTCGCCGGGGCGATGACGGCGCAGCCGGGCGGGCGCGGGCAGCCCGAGCTGCCGGGCGAGCGTGCCGCCGGGGCCGGAGCTGACGAGGTCGAGATAGGTGTCTGCCATGGGGTGGATTCCTTGCTGTGCGGGTCGGTGGGTGGCCTCGGGGGCGGGGGTCAGCGGGCCTCGAGGACCGCGGTGACGCCCAGGCCGCCGGCGGCGCAGACGGAGATGAGCCCCCGGGCCGGGCGTCCGGTCTCGTCGGCGCGCTCGCGCAGGAGCTTGGCCAGGGTGCCGACGATGCGCCCGCCGGTCGCGGCGAAGGGGTGCCCGGCGGCGAGGGACGAGCCCGTGACGTTGAGGCGGCTCCGGTCCACGGTGCCGAAGGCGCCGTCCAGGCCCAGCCGGTCGCGGCCGAACTGCTCGTCCTCCCAGGCGGCGAGGGTCGAGAGCACGGTCGCGGCGAACGCCTCGTGGATCTCGACGAAGTCGAAGTCGTCGAGGGCGAGGCCCTGGCGCGCCAGCAGGCGGGGGACGGCGTAGGCGCCGGCCATCAGCAGGCCCTCGTCGCCGTGCACGAAGTCGACGGCGGCCGCCTCGACGTCCACGACGTCGGCGAGCACGGGCAGGGAGTGCTCCGCGGCCCAGTCCTCGGAGGCGAGCAGCACGGTCGAGGCGCCGTCGGTGAGGGGCGTGGAGTTGCCGGCCGTCATCGTGGCCTCGGCGTCGAGCGACTTCCCGAAGACCGGCTTGAGCCCGGCGAGCTTCTCGACGGAGCTGTCCGGACGGAGGTTGTTGTCCCGGGACAGTCCGCGGAACGGGGTGACGAGGTCGTCGAAGAACCCGCGCTCGTAGGCGGCGGCCAGGTTGCGGTGGCTCGCGGCGGCGAACTCGTCCTGGGCCTCGCGGGGGACGCCCCAGCGGGCGGTGGTGAGGGCCTGGTGCTCGCCCATGGACAGGCCCGTGCGCGGCTCCCCCGTGCCGGGGGCCACCGGCTTGAGGTCGGCCGGGCGCAGGCCCGCGAGGGCCTTGAGCTTCTGGGGGGTGCTCTTGGCCCGGCTGAGCTCGAGCAGGGCCCGGCGCAGCCGCTCGCTCACCACGATCGGGGCGTCCGAGGCGGAGTCGACGCCGCCCGCGACGGCCGAGTCGATCTGGCCGAGCCGGATCTTGTTGACCAGCGTGGAGACGGCCTCCATGCCGGTCGCGCAGGCCTGCTGCACGTCGAAGGCGGGGGTGCGCGGGTCCAGGACCGAGCCCAGCACGGACTCGCGCGTGAGGTTGAAGTCCTTGGGGTGCTTGAGCACGGCGCCGGCGGCGACCTCGCCGATCCGCTCCCCGGCGAGACCGTAGCGGGCGGCCAGCCCGTCCAGGGCGGCGGTGAGCATGTCCTGGTTGCCGGCGTTCGCGTAGGCGCCGTGCGCCCGGGCGAACGGGATGCGGTTGGCGCCGACGACCACGGCACGGCGGGCCACGCCGGTGCGTCCGGCGCCGCTGGGGGTGGTGTGCTCGGCGGTGGGCTCGACGGTCTGCTCGGGGGTGGACTCGCTCACAGGAAACTCCTCGGTGGTGTTGTGACGACGATCACGTCACGAACGATAATACCTGATACTCTGGGTATCGTGAAACACGACGACGCATCGGAACCGCCCGCCGCGGACGCCGCGCCGAGCGCGGACGGCCGCTCCTCCCGCTGGGCCCGGCACCGGGCGCAGCGGAGGATCGAGCTCATCCGCACGGCGCGCGGCGCCGTGGACGAGCTGGGCGCGCAGGCGTCCATGGACGAGATCGCCTCCGCGTGCAAGACCTCCAAGTCCGTCTACTACCGGTACTTCGGGGACAAGGCCGGACTGCAGCGCGCGGTCGGCGAGTACACCGTGACCCGGATGCGCGACCGGCTCGAGGAGGCGGCCCGCGCGGCCGGCTCCTTCGAGGACTCGGTCGAGGCGATGGTCGCGGAGTACCTGCTCAGCATCGAGCGCTCGGCGTCGGTGTACCGCTTCGTCGTCGCACTCTCCCCCGATGCCGGCCGCGGCCGGCACGACAGGCACCGGGCCGAACGGGCCCGCGGCGAGCGCAAGGAGGAGGCCGGCGCGGGGGACGGCGGCGAGCGCTGGCTGATCCAGGAGTTCGCCGAGTCGGTCAGCGGCCTGCTCGCGGAGGCGCACGTGCGGCACACCCCTGCGGCGCGCCGGCTGGAGGAGCCGGTGCTCAGCTACTGGGCGGCGTCCACGATCGGCATGGTCCGCGGCGCGGGCGAGGCCTGGATGAACACCCCCGAGGGCACGCCGCGCCCGTCCCGCGAGCGGATGACGGAGCTCATCGTGGGCTGGGCCGTCGACGGCCTGCGCCCGCCCGGCGCGCCCGAGCCGGAGCAGCCGCCCGCCTGACCACCCGACCGACCTTCGCCAGACCGACCACCACCCGGGCCGACCGGACCCCGACCGGCCCCGACCACCCCGTGACCGCACCGGCCACCGCCGGTCATCCACGACAGGAGCCATCATGACCACCACCGTCGACCGACCCGCCGGCGCCGGAACCGCCACCGGAGCCGCCACCGGGTCCACCGCCGCGGACGCCGTCGGGATCCCGGCCCCCGCCGTGGACGTCGCCGCCCTCGGCGAGCAGCTGCTCGGGCGCTGGGCCGGCGTCCGCCGCGAGACCCGCCGGATGCTGCTCGACGAGCGGCTGCACCAGCGGCCGGACCTCGCCTACCAGGACCAGCGCGAGCGGGTGCTGGGCCAGCTGCACCTGCTGGCGGAGCACGGCGCGATGAGCCGCGGCCTGCCGGAGGAGTACGGCGGGCACAACGACCCGGGCGGGAACGTCTCGGGCTTCGAGGAGCTGCTCCTCGGGGACCCCTCGATGCAGATCAAGGCCGGTGTGCAGTGGGGCCTGTTCGGCTCCGCCGTGCTCAACCTCGGCACCGAGGAGCACCACCGGCGCTGGCTCGCGGACATCCGGGACCTCCGGATCCCGGGCGTGTTCGCGATGACCGAGATCGGCCACGGCTCCGACGTCGCCTCGATCGGCACGACGGCGACGTACGACCCCGCCACGGAGGAGTTCGAGATCCACACGCCCTTCAGGGCGGCGTGGAAGGACTACCTCGGCAACGCCGCCCTGCACGGGCGCGCGGCCGTGGTCTTCGCCCAGCTCGTCACGCTCGGCGTCAACCACGGCGTGCACGCGTTCTGGGTGGACCTGCGGGACCAGGACGGGAACTTCCTGCCCGGCGTGGGCGGCGAGGACGACGGCCACAAGGGCGGCCTCAACGGCATCGACAACGGGCGGCTGCACTTCGACCACGTCCGGGTGCCGCGGGTGCACCTGCTCGACAAGTACGGCGCCGTGGCCGCCGACGGAACCTACAGCTCGCCCATCGCGAGCCCGGGACGCCGCTTCTTCACCATGATCGGCACCCTCGTGCAGGGCCGGGTCTCCCTGGACGGCGCGGCCGTGCTGGCGAACAAGGCCGCGCTGAGCATCGCGGTCCGCTACGGCAGCGAACGGCGCCAGTTCAACGCCGCCTCCGACATCCAGGAGGAGGTGCTGCTGGACTACCAGCAGCACCAGCGCCGGCTGCTGCCCCGGCTCGCCGAGACGTACGCGATGCACTTCGCCCACCAGGAGCTGCTGCACAAGTACGACGACGTGTTCTCCGGGCGCGAGGACACCGACGAGAACCGCCAGGACCTCGAGACCCTCGCCGCGGCCCTCAAGGCCCTGTCCACGTGGAGCGCCCTGGACACCGTCCAGGAGTGCCGCGAGGCCTGCGGCGGGGCGGGGTTCCTGACGAAGAACCGGCTGACCTCGCTGCGCCACGACCTGGACATCTACGCGACGTTCGAGGGCGACAACACGGTGCTGCTGCAGCTCGTGGCGAAGCGGCTGCTGTCCGACTGGGCGGACGAGTTCAAGCAGGTCGACGTGGGCGTGATGGCCCGCTACGTGGCCGGCCGCGCCACCGAGGCCACGTACCACCGGTCCGGTCTGCGCAAGCTCGGACAGGCGTTCCGGGACACCGGGGACGTGCGCCGCTCCGTCAACGCCCTGCGCGAGGAGTCCGCCCAGCGCGCGCTGCTCACGGACCGGGTCGAGACCATGGTCGCCGAGATCGCGGAGAACCTGCGGCCCAGCGCCAAGCTCCCCCGTGCGGAGGCCGCGGCCCTGTTCAACGAGAACCAGCACAGGATCATCGCGACGGCCCGCGCCCACGCGGAGCTGCTGCAGTGGGAGGCCTTCACCCGGGGCCTGGAGCAGGTCGAGGACCCGGGCACCCGCACGGTCCTCACCTGGCTGCGCGACGTCTTCGGGCTGCGGCTGATCGAGAAGAACCTCGCGTGGTACCTCTCCTACGGCCGGCTGTCCATGCGGCGCGGGCGCAGCCTCGACGAGTACATCGACCGGCTGCTCGCCCGGCTGCGCCCGCACGCGCTGGACCTCGTGGCCGCGTTCGAGCTCGAGCCGGAGCACCTGCGCGCCGAGATCGCCACGGGGATCGAGGCGGAGCGCCAGGAGGAGGCCGCCGAGCACTACCGGCGGCGGCGCGCCTCGGGCAGCGCCCCGGTCCGGGAGAAGGCTCCGCGCCGGGAGGCCGCCACCTCCGCCGCCGGGGCCCCGGGCGAGAAGACCCCGGAGGAGCAGAAGAAGGAGCGCAGGACCGAGCGGCAGGCGGAGCGCCGCACGGAGCGAAGGGTCGAGCGCAAGCACGAGCGCCGGCTCGAGCTCAAGCCGCGCAAGCTGGCCGCGAAGCGGGCCGCGGGGTCCGGCGAGCCGGCCGGGAGCACGGCCCGGGCCGCCGGCACGAGAGCTGCCGGCCCCGGTTCCGCCGGTGCCGGGGACTCCGGTGCCGAGGACTCCGGTGCCGAGCACGCCGCGAGCACGGTCGGAACGCGGGACGCCTGAGCCGCGGCCACGCCGTCCGGCGAGCACGCCGCCCCGGGACTCCCGGGGCGGCGTGCTCCTCCGTCGCCGTCCCGCAC
>NZ_JBISWJ010000088.1:0-57297 GCF_044462225.1 Kocuria kalidii
CGGCGACGCCCTTCCCCCGCCCGGCCCCGGCCGGGGGATCGCTCAGCGGGAGACGGCGCCGGCGAGGAGGTCGTCGATCTGGCCCATGGCCTGCCGCATGCCCTCCTCCATGCCCATGGCCGCCATCTGCTCGAGCTGGTCGGCGCTCTCGAAGGCGCTGACGAGCGTCATCCGGGTGGCGCCGTCCAGGGCCTCCAGGGTCACGACGCTGTGCGTGGTCCCCAGGGCCGGATCGGGTTCCCCGTCCGCGTCCGCGAAGCCGTCGTCGAACTCCAGCCGGTGCGGCGGGTCCACGACGGTGACCCTCCACCAGCCCCGGGCCTGCTCCCCGTCCGGGCCGGTCATGAAGTAGCGGCACCGCCCGCCCTCGGAGAGCTCGTGCTCCTCGAACGTGGCGGGCCACTCGGGCGGCCCCCACCAGCGCTCGAGCTGGCGCGGGTCCGCCCAGACGTCCCAGACCCGGTCGACGTCCGCGGCGAACTCCGCCACGAACGTCAGGGTCAGCGCCTCCGTGTCCTTGTTCACGTCGATGACCGGCATGTCCTGCTCCCTTCCTGCTCCGCCCCCCGGTCCTCGGGGGGCACGTCCTCGGCGAGGAGGTCCTCGATCCGGCGCGTGCGCCCTCGCCACAGCTCCTCGTACTCGTCCAGCAGGCCGGCGGCCCGGCGCAGCGTGCTCATGTTGCCGTGCACCACCTGCTCCCGGCCGCGCCGCTGCTTGGTGACCAGCGCGGCCCGCTCCAGCACCGCCACGTGCTTCTGCACGGCCGCGAAGCTCATCCGGTAGTAGCCCGCCAGCGCGGAGACCGACTGCTCCTGCCGGAGCACCCTCGTCACGATGTCCCGTCGGGTCGTGTCCGCGAGGGCCTGGAAGATGCGGTCGACCTCGAGGTCCGTCAGCTCATTTCGTACAACCATTTGGTTGTAGGTTACGCCGTTCCCCCGACGCGGACAAGAGCTCCGTCCTGGGTGGCGCACGGGGTTCCGTCGGTGCGCCGGACCGGTGGGCGGGACCGGTGCGCGGGAGCGCAGTCCCGCTCAGTACAGTCCGGCCGCGCCGGTGAGGAAGCGGTGCAGGCCGTGCGCCACGACCGTGTTGCCCAGCGCGTTCAGGTGCCTGCGGTCGCCGGCGACGAGCGAGCGCGGAGGCAGTCCCCGGGCCAGCCACCGGCGGTCCGCCTCCGAGGCCCCGATCCGGTGGGGCCGCAGGGCGGGCAGGGACCACAGCCCGGGGTCGCACAGCGCGGCCATCGTGTCGTAGTACCGCCCCCCGTACTCCTTCCGGTAGGCGGCGTTCACGTCGCACGCCTGCTCCCGGCCGGCGGTGCCCGGACGGTCGGCCCCGGTGTGCCAGTGGCCCATGACCACGGACGTGGTCGGCTCGACCGCCCAGGCCGCCCGGGTGTCGGCGAGGACCCGCTCGGGGTCCTCGATGTTGTTCTTGCCCGTCCACAGCAGGTGGACGTCGCCGCGGTGGCGTTCCTCCAGCGCCGTGTGCCACGGCGACACGGCGCCGGGCGCCGGCTCGAGCTCGGCGCCGGGGACCTCCCGGCGGAGCACCACGGCGTCCCCCCGCGCAGCCGCGGCCCGGATCGTGCAGGGGATCCCGGCGACCGTGCCCGGGAGCGGGAGCCGGGCGGACGGGACCCGTCCGTCCGCGGTGCGCACGAGGACGGTCCCCCGGGCCGGCAGCCGCCCGGGCCCGTCGCCGGAGCCCAGCCGCAGCAGGTAGGGGTGGTCGTGGCTGCGCATCGCCAGGGTCTGCGAGGACGTGTCGCCGCCGACCGCCCGCGAGGTCCCGGGCGTCCCCAGCAGCTGCGACAGCAGGTCGTCGATGCGCACCGCGGGAAAGCCCGGGGGCCGGTCCCGGTGCAGGGCGCTGGCCGCCGAGGAGGAGCCCCACAGCACGAACGGACGCCGGCCGGCGGGCGGTGCCGACAGCGCGCCCCCCAGGGCCCCGGAGGCGGTGAGCACCAGTCCGGCGACGACGAAGGAGCGGCGCGGGACGACCATGTTCTCCAAGGTAAACGGCCCCGGTGGGAGTGCACCACGCTGTGACGGTTCGTGATCCCCCCACTTCCGGGGACGCGGCGTCCGCCGGCTCCGCAGGTCAGAACCCGGCGGCGAACTCCCCCGGCTGCACGGCGTCGGCGACGATCACGGTGACGTTGTCCCGTCCGCCGGTGCGCAGCGCGGCCTGCAGGAGGACGTCGGCCGCCTCCTTCGGGTGGGACACGGAGGTGAGCACGCGGGCCATGTGGGCGGGGCTCAGCTCGTTGGTCAGCCCGTCCGAGCAGAGCATCAGCCGGTCCCCGTGCCGGGCCGGCAGGACCCGCACGTCCGGCTCCCAGACCTGGCCGGTGCCCAGGGCGCGGGTGATCACGTTGCGACGCGGGTGCACGAGCGCCTGGGCCGCGGTGAGCTGCCCGATCGACACGAGGTACTGCACCTCGGAGTGGTCGACGGTCAGCTGCTCGAGCACCGGCGTGCCGTCCTCCCCCACCGGCCCGGTCCCGGGCTCGACCAGACGGTACGTGCGGGAGTCGCCGGTGTTGAACACGACCCACAGCATGCGCCCGTCGACCTGGAGCAGCCAGACTCCGGTGACGGTGGTCCCGGCCCGGCCCTCGACGGCGTCCTGGATGTGCTGGTCGGCCTGCCACAGCACGGAGCGGACACGGCGGACCGCCTCGATCGCGTCGTTGGGGATCTCCGGGTCCAGGCGCAGCTCCCGCTCCACGGTGGCCCGGTAGCGGACGATGTCCAGCACCGGCTCCGGCTCCTGGAGCCCGAACCCGCGGAAGTCCTCCAGCTGGAACAGGGGGGACGCTCCGAGCGTGCGCACGCACAGGGCGCTGGCCACCTCGCCGGCCTCGTGCCCGCCCATGCCGTCCGCCACGGCGCACATCGCTGCCGTGACCACCAGGGCGTCCTCGTTGGACTCCCGGCGCAGGCCGCGGTCCGTGGACGCGCCCGCGCGGATGACGAGGGGGGCGCTCATTCGAAGTCGACCTCCAGCCCGTGACCGGCGCCCTGGGAGAGCGCGACGGGCTGGACGTCCCCGAAGCCCCGCACGTTGCGGGTGGGCTGCGGGAGCAGGATGAAGCGGTCGTCGCCCGAGAGCACCGCGGCGGTCGAGGCGTCCACGAGCACGGAGCCGGGGTCGGTCAGCGACACGAGCCGGGACGCGAGGTTCACCGTGGGACCGTAGATGTCGCCGAGCCGCGGCAGCACGCGGCCCCACACGAAGGCCACGCGCGCCTGCGGGAGCTCGGGGTCGTCCCGGATGGAGCGGGCCAGGGCCAGGGAGATCTGGGCCCCGCCCTCGGGGGTCTCGGCGAGGAACATGACTTCGTCCCCGATGGTCTTGATGAGCCGGCCGCCGCCCACCGCGATCACCTCGGCGCAGCGCTGCTCGAAGCGCTGCACGAGGTTGGCGAGGGTCCGCTCGTTCATCCGGCGGGACAGGGAGGTGTAGGAGACCAGGTCGGCGAAGCCCACGCCGCGCGCGAGCGGGAGGATGGAGGACGCGCCGTCGTCGTCCGTGGGGCCGGTGGCGGTCGACCCGTCGGGTCGCTCCACGCGCATCGCGAGCCGCTGCACGGCCGCGTTCATCTGGCGCCGCCACGAGTACACGAGGAGGTTCTCGATCGCGTCGATGAGGTCCGGGAGCAGGTGCAGCAGCTGCCGGCGCGCGGCGGCGTCCGTCATGCCCCGGTGGACGACCATGTCCTCGACGAGGGCCTCGACCTGCCACACCACCATGCGGTCGGTCATCTGCCCGATCGAGCGCACGAGGGACAGGGCCGCCTCCTCGGTGACCTTCTCCTCGAGCACCATGGTGGACAGCACCCGCAGCGCCTCGGAGTCCTGCTCGGTGAACCAGACGTCGTCGTCGGTCAGGTTGGGGAAGCCCAGGGCACGCCAGACCTTGCGGGAGGACAGCAGGGACAGCCCGCCACGGCGCGCGGCCTCCCGGCGGCGCAGGCCGCGCTCGGAGCCCAGCAGGATCTGCTCGAGGTCCTGCACGGCGGCCTTGGACTCGTCCGAGCGGTAGAGGTTGGCCTGGACGGGGTTGTGCAGGTTCAGGTTCAGCTGTGCCGTCTGGGGGCCGAGCACCGGCTCGCCCTGGGTCTCCGAGTCCTCACTCGCCACGCGTCACTCCTGTTCCTGGTGGACGGTCCACCGGCTCCACGGCCGGCCCGGGGCCGCGGACGGGCCCGGGCGTGGTGCCACGGCCGCATCCCGGTCCACTCTAGTGGGACGGGGCCGGGGCGCACCCCCGCCGTCCCCGCGCTCCCCGGCCCACCCGGCACCGGCCCCCTGCGCCCGCCGGTCGTCGGCGGCCCGGCGGATCAGCTGCGCGAGGCGCTGCGCCTCCGGGGCGTGCTCCAGGCGCAGTCCTCCGAGGGACCCGAAGTCCGCCACCACGCGACCGTCCCTCCGGCCCAGGGCCGGGCTGCGGCCCCGCTCCACGCCGACCCGGCGCAGCTGGTGCAGGGGCAGCGTCACGGTCCGCCCGGCGCCGCCGGGGCGCAGCAGCACGAGGTGGTGGGTGGTGAGCACGTAGCGGGTGCGCCACCAGCGCAGCAGCGGGCGCAGGCAGCGGCGGAGCACGACCCAGCCGGCCACGAGCAGCAGGGTGATCTCCACCCCGGCGTGCACGGTGGTCCACGGCTCCGCCACGGGGCGCCAGCGCAGCTCGAGGGCCCGCTGGGCGGACGAGAGCACGAAGACCGTGAGCAGGAGCACCAGGAAGGGCCGGGTCAGCCGCGCGCCGTGCGCCCGGGTGGAGACGAGCACGCGCTCCCCGGGCTGCAGGGCCGGCCGGGCGGGCATGCTCAGGCCCACCCGGGGCCGCCGGGGGCCGGCCGCAGGTGCACGACGTCACCCGCCGTCACCTCGCGCTGCACGCCGTCCGCGCCCCGGACCAGCAGGCCCCCGTGCGCACCGAGGCCCGCCGCGGTTCCCGTGACCGGGGCGCCCGCGCCGGGGAGCTCGGCGCGCACCGAGCGCCCGAGGGTCCCCATCCGCTCGGTGATCCGCTCGCGCAGCGGACCGCCCGGCCGCGTGGCGGCGACCGGGTCCGCGCAGAGCCGGCGGTAGAGGGGGACGAAGGCGCCCAGCACGGCCTGCAGCACCGCGGCGCGCTCGACGTCGCGGCCGGTGGCGCGTCGCACGGACGTGGCCGTGTCCACGGGCAGCCGGTCCTGCGAGACGTTGATCCCCGTGCCCAGCACCACCGCCGGCGGGGCCTCCTCGTCCAGGACGAGACCTGCGAGCAGGCCGGCGACCTTGCGCCCGTCCACGAGGACGTCGTTGGGCCACTTGATCCGGGCGCCCGCGCCGGCGAGCCCGTCCAGGGCCTCCACGACGGCCGCGGCCATCAGCAGCGTCAGCCACGGGAAGTGCCGGGTGGGCAGCGGCCGCCCGTCCTCGCCGGCGGGGCGGAGCAGGACGCTGAAGGTCAGGGCGGTGCCGGGCTCTGTGGTCCACACCCGGTCCAGCCGGCCCCGCCCGGCGCTCTGGTGGCCGGTGGCCACGAGGGACAGGTCGGTCCACGGCCGGTCCGGCCCGGGGCCGCGGGTCCGCCGGGTGACGGCGGCCGTCAGGTGCTCGTTCGTGGAGCCGATCTCGTCGAGGACGTCGATCCGTCCCAGGCCGAGGTCCGCCAGGGCGGCGAGCACGGCGGGGGCGCGCAGGTCGTCGGCGCGGGGGTCGGGCACGGTTCTCCTCGGGTCGTCGGTTCCCGGTGCGGGCGGGGCCGCCGGTGCTGTCCGCCCGGGCACGGTCCGCGTAGGGTCGGTACACGTCCACAGTAATAGCCCGGCACCCCCGGGAACCGGCCGGGCGGTCCGTCCGGCCGGGCAGGGGGCCGCGGCGCGACCCTCAGGAGCCCATCGTGAGCGCAGCCGAGAACCGCACGACGTTCGCCGTCACCTACGTCTACGGAGGCCCTGCGGACGTCCTCGCCGCACGCCGCCCCGAGCACCGGGAGTACCTCGGCGGTCTCGTGGAGCAGGGGCACGTGCTCGCGTCGGGGCCGTTCGACGACGACGGCGCGGCCGGGGCGCTGCTCGTGTTCGCGGCCGAGGACGCCGCGACCGTCGAGCGGCTCACCGACGAGGACCCGCTGGTGCGCCACGGCGTGGTCACGGAGCGGACCGTCCGCCCCTGGAAGGTGGTCCTCGGCCGCGTGGGCTGAGCACCGTCCCGGTGCCCCGGCTCCCCGGCACGGAATTTGTAGGAGTTCCACAACGGGCGGCGCCGCGGGCCCGGACTAGAGTGAGCAGGTCCCCTGACCGCCCCGGACCGGTCCGCCCGGCCGGCCGCGTACCAGACCACGAGGTGCCTGTGAGCCACGACCTGACGACCACCGCCGGCAAGATCGCCGACTTCCACGACCGCCGGGCCCGCTCCGAGGCCCCGGCGGGACGGGCGGCGATCGAGAAGCAGCACGCCCGCGGGAAGAACACCGCCCGCGAGCGCGTGGAGATGCTCCTGGACGAGGACTCCTTCGTGGAGTTCGACGCCCTCGCGACCCACCGCTCGACCGCCTTCGGGATGGCGTCGAAGAAGATGCCCGGTGACGGCGTGGTCAGCGGCTACGGCACCGTGGACGGCCGCCTGGTGGCCGTCTACTCCCAGGACTTCACGGTGTTCGGGGGGTCGCTGTCGCAGGTCAACGGCGAGAAGATCGTCAAGGTGCAGAAGTTCGCGCTGCGCAACGGCTGCCCGGTGATCGGCATCAACGACGGCGGCGGGGCCCGGATCCAGGAGGGCGTGGCGTCGCTGGCCATGTTCGCGGACATCTTCAACATGAACGTCCGCTCCTCCGGGGTGGTCCCGCAGATCTCCCTGATCATGGGCCCGTGCGCGGGCGGCGCGGCCTACTCCCCGGCCCTGACCGACTACATCGTCATGGTCGACAAGACCTCGCACATGTTCATCACCGGCCCGGACGTCATCCGCACGGTCACGGGCGAGTCGGTGGACATGGAGACCCTCGGCGGGGCCCGCCAGCACAACGCGACCACGGGCACCGCCACGTACCTGGCGGACGACGAGCAGGACGCGTTCGACTTCGTGCACGAGCTGCTCGAGTTCCTCCCGGCCAACAACCTGCAGGAGGCGCCGCTGCTGGACCACGACCAGGAGGACGAGGTCACGGACGAGGACCTGGCCCTGGACGCTCTGGTCCCGGACTCCGCCAACCAGCCGTACGACATGCGCGCGGTGGTCGAGGCGGTCGTCGACGACGGGCACTTCCTGGAGATGCAGGCCCTGTACGCCCCCAACGTGATGATCGGCTACGCCCGGGTCGAGGGGCACACCGTGGGCATCGTGGCGAACCAGCCGATGCAGTTCGCCGGCACGCTGGACATCGCCGCGTCCGAGAAGGCGGCGCGGTTCGTGCGCCACTGCGACGCGTTCAACGTCCCGATCCTCACGCTCGTGGACGTGCCCGGGTTCCTGCCGGGCACCGACCAGGAGTTCAACGGCATCATCCGGCGCGGGGCCAAGCTGCTCTACGCCTACGCCGAGGCGACCGTCCCGCTGGTCACCCTGATCACCCGCAAGGCCTACGGCGGGGCCTACATCGTGATGGGCTCCAAGAAGCTCGGCGCGGACATCAACCTCGCCTGGCCCACCGCGCAGATCGGCGTGATGGGCGCCCAGGGCGCCGTGGAGATCCTCTACCGCCGGGACCTCAAGGCCGCGGCGGACAACGACGAGGACGTCGAGGCGCTGCGCGCCGAGCTGGTGCGCAAGTACGAGGAGAGCCTGCTCAACCCGTACCAGGCCGCCGAGCTGGGCTACGTGGACGCGGTGATCTCTCCCTCCGAGACCCGGGTCCAGGTGCTCAAGGCCCTGCGGGGCCTGCGCGACAAGCGCGCGTCGATGCCCACCAAGAAGCACGGGAACATCCCGCTGTGAGCGCGCGCGAGCCCGTCGAGGGCACCCCGTCCCTGCGCTTCACGGCCGGCAGCCCTACCCCGGAGGAGGTCGCGGCCGTCACCGCCGTCCTGCTCGCCCGCTCGGCCGGTGGTGACGCCTCCGCCAAGGGCGTCCCGGGACGCCGGGACCAGTTCCGCCGGATGCGGCTGGGCCTGCGGCTGCGCCCGGGCCGGGGCGCGTGGCGGCGGACCAGGCCGGAGGAGTGACGCGGGGGACCTGGCCGGGCGCGGACCGGCCAGGTCCCTCACGGCTCCCGCGGGATGCGCCGCGAGGCCGCGAGCCCCACCGCGACGCCCGTGAGGGCGAGGGCGGCAGTCACCGTCCAGGTGAGGTCCCACGTCCCGGTCGCCTGCGCCACCGCCGCCACCGCGGGCGGGCCGGCGAACTGGCCCAGGGCGTTGACCTGCTGGCCCAGCCCCAGGGTCGTGGCCACCGTGCTGGGTGTGGGAGCGACCCGCAGGAGGCTCGCGATGGCCGTGGTCGGCACCACGCCGCCCACCGCGGAGAAGACCAGGACCGCGCCGTACCGGGCACCGAACCGCGCCCCCTCGCCCACCAGCGGGGCGAGGCCGAACGCGACCACGGCGGCCAGGCCGAGCACGGCGAAGCCCGTGCACCAGAGCACCGCGGGCCGCACCCCCCGCTGCAGGGCCCGGCCCGCGGCCAGGTTGCCCACCACGTTGACGCCGGCCGCGAGCGCACTGAGCCCCGCCGCGGCCGACGCCCCGATCCCGGCCTCGGCGTACACGGAGGGCAGGAACTGCACCACGCCGTTCCACTGCGCCGTGTAGAGGCCGAAGACCAGGGCGACGAGCCACGGCCCCGGGGCGCGCAGCGTCAGCCCGAGGCGCTGCCGGACCCGGTGCACCACCACGTGCGCCGGGTCCGGCGGGAGCACCGCGAGCACCAGCAGACCCACGAGCGCGGAGCCCGCGGCCGCGGCCGCCCACCAGGCCCGCCAGCCGAGGGCCTCGCTGAGCACGCCCCCGAGGAGCAGGGACAGGGCCGCGGCGACCGGGATGTGGCAGCCCCACAGCCCCACCAGCAGGGAGACCCTGGCCGGGGCCACGGTGCGCCGGATCAGCGCCGGGGCGCAGATCGAGACGAGCATGAAGCCCACGCCCTCGAGCACCCGGGAGCCCAGCAGCGGGGCGTACCCGGTGGAGAGCAGGCCCGCGGCGGAGCCGGCGGTGAGCAGGCCCAGCCCCAGCACCAGTCCCCGGCGCAGCCCGATCCGGTCCCCGGACAGACCCACCACCACGCCGAGCAGCATGCCCGCCACCTGCACGGTGGAGAGCAGGAAGCCGCCCTGGACCAGGCTCAGGCCGAGCTCGGCGGAGAGCACGGGCAGTGCCGGGGAGAGCTTCCAGACGTGCAGGGCCCCGACCACGCCGGCGGTCACCACCAGCAGGGCGGGCCCGGTCCCGGCGGTGCCCGAGGGCCCGGCCGGGTCGGGGGCGGGAGGCGCTGGGCTCCCGGACGGCACAGGGGCGGACATGCTCCGCAGTCTAGGGAGCGCCCGGGGCTAGGGTGACGTGCATGACCGACGAACGGCCCGCCCCCTCGCTCACCGCCGGACCCGGCCCGGCGCCGCTCGGCGCCGGGCGGCGCGAGCCCACGGCCGTCGACGCCGTGGCGGAGCGCTGGTTCGCGCGGTCCATGGAGCTGGACCCGGCCCAGGCCACCGTGCACGGCCTGCCCGGGCACGAGAGCGAGTACCGGGACTTCGGGCCCGAGGGCCTGGAGGCCCGGACCGAGGCCGCCCGCCGGACGCTGGCCGAGCTCGAGACCGCGGACCCGGCGGACGACGTCGACCGGATCACGGCCCACGCGCTGCGCGAGCGCCTCGGCCTGGAGGTGCTCCTGCACGAGGAGGGCCTGACGGGCGGGGAGGTCAACAACATCTCCTCCCCGGTGCAGGAGATCCGCGAGGTGTTCGACGACCTGCCGAAGCGCAGCGCCGAGGACTGGGCGCAGATCGCCGCCCGGCTGCGCGCCGTGCCCGCCGCCGTGGACTCCTACCTCCTGGGCCTGCGGCACGCCCGCTCCCGGGGACGCTCGGCCTCCGCGGCGCAGCTGCGCAACGCGGCCCGGCAGTGCACCGGGTACGCGGACCGCCACGGCTTCTTCGCCCAGCTCGCGCGCAGCCCCCGCGTCCCCGAGGGGCTGCGCCGGGAGGTCGCGGAGGCGGCCGGGGCGGCACGGCACGCCTACCGCGGCCTGGCCGCCGTGCTGGGCACGGAGCTCGCCGCGGACGCGCCGCGCACGGAGGCGGTGGGACCGGACGTGTACACGCTGCGCCTGCAGGAGTTCCTGGGCGCGGTCCTGGACCCGGCCACCGTCTACGCCTGGGGGGTGGAGCAGCTGTGCACGGTCGTGGCGGAGCAGGAGCGGCTCGCCCACCGCATCACCCCGGGGGCCACGGTCGCCCAGGCCATGGCGGTCCTGGACGCGGACCCCGCGCGGCAGCTGCACGGCACCGACGCCCTGCAGGCGTGGATGCAGGACCTCTCCGACGCCGCGGTGGAGGCGCTGGCGGACACGCACTTCGAGCTGACCGGGCCCATGCGGCGGCTCGAGTGCCGCATCGCCCCGACCCACGACGGCCGGATCTGGTACTCCATGCCCAGCGCCGACTTCTCGCGCCCCGGCCGCATGTGGTGGTCCGTGCCGGAGGGCACCGGGACCTTCACCACGTGGGAGGAGACCACGACCGTCTACCACGAGGGCGTCCCCGGCCACCACCTGCAGTTTTCCACGGCCCTCGCCAACTCGGGGGAGCTCAACCGGTGGCGGCGGATGGGCGTGTGGGTCTCGGGCCACGGGGAGGGCTGGGCGCTCTACGCCGAGCGGCTCATGGACGAGCTCGGGCACCTGCAGGACCCCGGGGACCGGATGGGGATGCTCGACTCCCAGCGGCTCCGGGCGGCCCGGGTGGTCTTCGACGTCGGGTTCCACTGCGGGTACCGGATCCCCGCGGAGCTCGGCGACGCCCTCGGCGGGGCCCGTCCCGGCGAGGTCTGGACGGCCGAGGACGGGTGGCGGTTCCTGCGCTCGAACATCGTGATGGCCGACCCGATGCTGCGGTTCGAGTGGATGCGCTACCTGGGCTGGCCCGGACAGGCGCCGTCCTACAAGGTGGGCCAGCAGCTCTGGGAACAGGCGCGGGACGAGGCCCGCTCCGCGGCGGGTCCGGGTTTCCGGCTCCGGGACTTCCACACGCGGGCGCTCCGTCTCGGCTCGGTGGGCCTGGACACCCTCCGGTACGCGCTCGCCCTGTGATTCTCGTCATGTAGACGTCACATTTCTTCACCGGCATTCGGTGCTGTATCTTCCGACGCTCTATGGTGGCGAAATGATTTCCGCAGAAAGCAATCGACGTCTGCCCCGGTGGATGACCTCCTTCGGCCCGCAGATCGTGCTCGCCCTCCTCCTGGGCGTGGTCCTGGGCACCGTCGCCGACACCATCGGCGGTGACCCCGACACGGACCCCAACTGGCTCATGACCGCGCTGGACACCATCGGCACCAGCTACGTCAGCCTGCTCAAGGCCGCCGTGGTCCCGCTCATCGTGACCGCGGTGATCTCCTCGATCGCCAATCTGCGGGAGGTCTCCGACGCCGCGCGGCTCGCGTGGAAGACGCTGCTGTGGTTCGGGATCACCGCGCTGATCGCCGTGACGGTCGGGCTCGTGCTCGGGCTGGTCGTCCAGCCGGGGGCCGGCAGCGGCGCCGCCGCGCCCGCCGAGGCGTACACCGGGACGCAGGGCTCCTGGCTGGCCTTCCTCACGGGCCTGGTCCCCGCCAACGTCCTGGGCCTCGAGGTCTCCTCCTCCGTGGTGGACCCGGAGACGGTCCAGACCTCCCTGGGCTTCAACGTGCTGCAGGTCCTCGTGGTCTCGGCCGCCGTCGGCATCGCGGCACTCAAGGTGGGCGCCCCCGCCGAGCCCTTCCTCGCGGTCGTGCGCTCCGCGCTGGCGATCGTGCAGAAGGTCGTGTGGTGGATCATCCGCCTGGCCCCCCTGGGCACGCTCGGACTGATCGGCCGGGCCGTGTTCGAGTACGGCTGGACGTCGATGGGCGGGCTCCTGGCGTTCGTCGCGACCGTCTACGCCGGCCTGCTGGTCGTGGGTCTCGTGGTCTACCCGGTGCTGGTCAAGGCGCACGGGCTCTCCGTCCGGCAGTACTTCTCCGGGGTGTGGCCGGCCGTGCAGCTGGGCTTCGTCTCCCGGTCCTCGGTGGGCACCATGCCCCTGACCCAGCGCGTCGCCGAGCGCAGCCTCGGCGTGCCCCGCGCCTACGCGTCCTTCGCCGTGCCGCTCGGCGCGACCACCAAGATGGACGGCTGCGCCGCGGTCTACCCGGCGATCGCCGCCCTGTTCGTCGCGCAGTTCTACGGGATCGACCTGGACGTCACCCACTACGTGCTCATCGCGCTCGTGTCGGTGCTGGGCTCCGCGGCGACCGCGGGCACCACCGGCGCCACGGTGATGCTGACGCTGACCCTGTCCACGCTCGGTCTGCCCCTGGACGGCGTGGGCCTACTGCTGGCCGTGGACCCGATCATCGACATGGGCCGCACCGCGCTCAACGTGGCCGGCCAGGCCCTCGTGCCGACGATCGTCGCCCACCGCGAGGGTCTGCTGGACCGCGGCCTCTACGACGCCCCGCGCTCCGGCGACCCGTTCGTGCCCGAGGACGCCGCCCCCCGGGACGGCGCCGTCGAGGACGCCGGGACCGGCACCGGCACCGCGTCGGACACCGGGTCCGGCACCGCGGCCGGGACGGGTGCCGGCACGCAGCCGCGCCCGGAGGAGGCCCCGGCGGCCGCCGCCCGCTGAGCCGCGGCGCCGTTCCGCCCCGCGAGGCGGGGGACCGAGGGAGTGCCCGACGCATTCCGGCGGTTCCCCGCCTCCCGCCGTCCCCGTCCGCGGCTCGGGCTACGCTGAGGACCGGCACGAGAGCTGGGTCACAGCAGCGAGCGAGGGGACGGCGCGTGGGCGCACCGACGGACGGACCGACGACGACGGACCCGGCGCTGCGCCTGTCCTGGGGCCGTTCGCTGGACCACCTCGCGGCGCCCGAGCGCTGCGTCCCGCAGGTGGTGCTGGACCGCACCGACGTCCGGGAGGCCAGTGCACCGCTGCGGCGGCTGATGCCCGTGCTCGACGAGCTGCTCACCCCCCTGGCCGAGGACACCGGGCTGGTCGTGGCCGTCACCGACCCCTGCGGGGTGCTCCTGCGGGTCCGGGGCAGCACCGCGACGCGGCGGCGCGCCGAGGCGATGGGCTTCGTCGAGGGGGCCGACTGGTCGGAGTCGGCCGTGGGCACCAACGCGCCCGGCACCGCGCTGGTCCTGCGCCGGCCGGTGACCGTGCACCGGGAGCAGCACTTCTACCCCGAGGCCCGGCCGTGGTCCTGCACGGCGGCCCCGCTGCTGCACCCCGTCACGGGGGCGCTGCTCGGGGCGGTGGACCTGACCGGCGGGGACGCCGCCGCCGGCCCCGCCACCCGGGCGCTGGTCGGCGCGGCGGTGCGCGCCGCGCGGGCCGAGCTGGCCCTGGCCCTGCGCTCCACGCAGCGGTCCCCCGCGTTCCCGCCCGCCGCGGCCCGGGCGCCCGTCCCGGCCCCCGGGGCGTTCCTGCGCGTGCTGGGCGACGCCCCGCCGGCCCTGCTGCTCGGCGGCCACCCCGTGGAGCTCACCGAGCGCCACGCCGAGATCCTCCTGGCCCTCTCCCGCTCCGGGTCCGGGCTGAGCACCGCGGAGCTGTCGGTGCAGCTGTGGGCGGGCAGGGCGCAGGAGACCACGGTGCGGGCCGAGGTGCTGCGGCTGCGCCGGCTGCTCGAGCCCCGGGGCGGTCCGGCGATCGCCTCGCGCCCCTACCGGCTCGAGGCGCCGCTGCCCTCGGACGCGGGGCGGGTGCTCGGGCTGCTCGCCCGGGGCTCGCACCGGCGGGCGCTGCGGGAGTACACCGGGGCGCTGCTGCCGCGCTCCGAGGCGCCGTCCGTCGTGGCGCTGCGCCACCGCGTCACCGGGCTCCTGCGCGAGGCCGTCCTGGCCGACGGCTCGGCCGAGGCCGTGCGCGAGTACCTGACCCTGCCGGAGGCGGCGGACGACGCCGAGGCGTGGGCCCTGCTGCTGCGCCTCCTGCCGGCCCGCTCCCCCGCCCGCGCCGAGGCGGTGCTCGAACTCGAGCGGCTGCGCGGCTGACCGGCCCCGGCGCCGGGTGCAACGTGCGTGCAACGCGGCCCGGTCTAGCGTGACGTGCATCACCTCACGGCGCGGCCGGTCCGGACCGCGCTCGTGACACCCGCACCGTCACGCACCAGGAGCACGTCACCATGAGCGTCGAAACCCAGTCCCTCACGACCGTCTACGCGCAGCCCGGCACCGAGGGCTCGAAGGTCACCTTCAAGCCCCGCTACGAGCACTGGATCGGCGGCGAGTGGGTGCCGCCCGTGCAGGGCCGGTACTTCGAGAACGTCTCCCCGGTCAACGGCAAGCCGTTCACCGAGGTGGCCCGCGGGACCGCCGAGGACATCGACGCCGCGCTCGACGCGGCCTGGGCCGCCGCCCCGGTCTGGGGCAAGACCCCCGTGGCGGAGCGGGCCCTCGTGCTCCACCGGATCGCGGACCGGATGGAGCAGAACCTCGAGATGCTCGCCGTGGCCGAGACGTGGGACAACGGCAAGCCCGTGCGCGAGTCCATCAACGCCGACATCGCCCTCGCCGTCGACCACTTCCGCTACTTCGCCGGCGCGATCCGCGCCCAGGAGGGCACCCTCTCCCAGCTCGACGACAACACCACGTCCTACCACTTCCACGAGCCCCTCGGGGTGGTCGGCCAGATCATCCCCTGGAACTTCCCCATCCTCATGGGCGTGTGGAAGCTCGCCCCGGCCCTGGCCGCGGGCAACGCCGTGGTGCTCAAGCCCGCCGAGCAGACCCCGGCCTCGATCATGGTGCTCATGGAGCTGCTCGCGGACATCCTGCCCCCGGGCGTGGTCAACGTGGTCAACGGCTTCGGCGTGGAGGCCGGCAAGCCGCTCGCCTCGAGCCCGCGGATCCGCAAGATCGCCTTCACGGGCGAGACCACCACCGGCCGGCTGATCATGCAGTACGCGTCGCAGAACATCATCCCGGTCACCCTGGAGCTCGGCGGCAAGTCCCCCAACATCTTCTTCGAGGACGTGGCCGCGCAGCAGGACTCCTTCTACGACAAGGCGCTCGAGGGCTTCGCGTTCTTCGCCCTGAACCAGGGCGAGGTCTGCACCTGCCCGTCCCGCGCCCTGATCCAGGGCTCGATCTACGACCGGCTGCTCGCGGACGGCGTCGAGCGCGTGCGCGGCATGGTGCAGGGCAACCCGCTCGACCTCGACACCCAGGTCGGTGCGCAGGCCTCCAACGACCAGCTGCAGAAGATCCTGTCCTACATCGACATCGGCCGGCAGGAGGGCGCGAAGGTCCTCGTGGGCGGCGAGCGCAACGTCCTGGACGGGGACCTCGCCGAGGGGTTCTACGTCTCCCCCACGGTGTTCGAGGGCGAGAACTCGATGCGGATCTTCCAGGAGGAGATCTTCGGTCCCGTCCTGTCCGTGACCCGCTTCTCCGACTACGCCGACGCCGTGGCCACCGCCAACGACACCCTGTACGGCCTCGGCGCCGGGGTGTGGGCCCGCAACGGCAACCTCGCCTACCGCGCCGGCCGCGACATCCAGGCCGGGCGCGTGTGGGTGAACCAGTACCACAACTACCCCGCCCACTCGGCGTTCGGCGGCTACAAGTCCTCCGGCATCGGCCGCGAGAACCACCTGATGATGCTGGACCACTACCAGCAGACCAAGAACCTGCTGGTCTCCTACTCCGAGGACGCCCAGGGCTTCTTCTAGACCGCAGCGGTCCGTCCGGGCGGACCGCGTGGGCGCGGAGAGTCCGGGGCGGCGCCCCTCGCGCACGCCGCCTGCGTATCCTGGGACGGTGACTCCCCGCCTCGTCCTCGCCTCCCGCTCCCCGGCCCGCACCAAGCTCCTGGCCGACGCCGGGATCGCCCACGACCGGCTCGTCTCCGACGTGGACGAGGACGCCGTGGTCCGGGAGCGCGGGGTGACCGGTGCCGAGGAGACCGCGATGGTCCTGGCCCGGGCCAAGGCGGAGGCGGTGGCCGCGCTGCCGGCGGCGGCCGGGGCCCTGGTGATCGGCTGCGACTCCGTCTTCGAGCTCGACGGCGAGGTGCACGGCAAGCCCCGGGACGCCGCGACGGCGACCGCCCGGATCCGGGCCATGCGCGGGCGCTCGGGGGTGCTCCACACGGGCCACTGGCTCGTGGACACCCGGAGCCCGGCCGACGGCGGGACCGGCTGGAGCGGCGGCGCGCCCGCCGGCGCCGAGGTGTTCTTCGCGCAGATGTCCGACGACGAGGTCGCAGCCTACGTGGCCACCGGCGAGCCCCTGGAGGTGGCCGGCTCCTTCACCATCGACTCCCTCGGGGCGGCGTTCGTCGAGCGGGTGGAGGGAGACGTGCACGCCGTCGTCGGCCTGAGCCTCAGCACCCTGCGGACGCTGCTCGCCCGGACGGGGGTGGGCGTGCCCCAGCTGTGGACGAGCCGGGGCTGAGAGCGGCCGCCGCTTTGTAGGACTCCTACAGAAACGGCGCCGCATTTCCGGACCCCCGCCGGGTGGTTGGGCGATTGCTCGCGGCGGGGAATACAGTGCATCGGAGGATTCGACAAGGAGTGAGACGTGACCGGTAAGAACCCCGCGGACGGCGCCATCCGCCCCATCAGCAAGGTGCTCGTCGCCAACCGCGGAGAGATCGCGGTGCGCGTGATCCGCGCCGCCCGCGACGAGGGCATCGCCTCCGTGGCCGTCTACGCCGACCCGGACCGCGACGCCGTGCACGCGCGCACGGCGGACGAGGCGTACGGGCTCGGCGGGTCCACCGCCGCGGACTCGTACCTGGTGTTCGACAAGATCCTCGACGTCGCCGCCCGCTCGGGCGCCGACGCCGTGCACCCCGGCTACGGCTTCCTCTCCGAGAACGCCGACTTCGCGCTGGCCGTGCTCGAGGCCGGCCTGACCTGGATCGGCCCCCCGCCCGCGGCCATCGCCAAGCTCGGCGACAAGGTGGCCGCCCGGCACATCGCGGAGAAGGTGAACGCCCCGCAGGTCCCCGGCACCACCGACCCCGTCGGCTCGGCCGAGGAGGTCCTCGCGTTCGCCGACGAGCACGGGCTGCCCCTGGCCATCAAGGCCGCGTTCGGCGGCGGCGGCCGCGGCATCAAGGTGGTCCGCGACCGCGAGGACATCCCGGAACTCTACGAGTCCGCCGTGCGCGAGGCCACGGCCGCCTTCGGCCGCGGCGAGTGCTTCGTGGAGCGGTTCCTCGACGCCCCGCGGCACGTGGAGACCCAGTGCCTCGCCGACGCCCACGGCAACGTGGTGGTCGTCTCCACCCGCGACTGCTCGCTGCAGCGGCGCAACCAGAAGCTCGTGGAGGAGGCCCCGGCGCCGTACCTGTCCGAGGACCAGAACCGCCTGCTGTACGAGTCCTCGAAGGCGATCCTGCGCGAGGCCGGCTACCAGGGCGCGGGCACCTGCGAGTTCCTGGTCGGCCAGGACGGCACGATCACGTTCCTGGAGGTCAACACCCGCCTGCAGGTCGAGCACCCCGTCTCCGAGGAGGTCACGGGCATCGACCTGGTGCGGGAGCAGTTCCGGCTGGCGCGCGGGGAGGCCCTCGGCTACGACGACCCGCCGGTCCGCGGCCACTCGATCGAGTTCCGGATCAACGGCGAGGACCCCGGACGGCACTTCATGCCCTCCCCCGGCACCATCACCGTCCTCGACCTGCCCGCCGGCCCCGGCGTGCGCGTGGACTCCGGTGTGCGGGCCGGGGAGACCGTGGGCGGGAACTTCGACTCCATGCTCGCCAAGCTGATCGTCACCGGGGCCACCCGGCAGCAGGCGCTCGAACGCTCCCGCCGGGCGCTGGCGGAGCTGCGGATCGAGGGCATGCCCACCGTGGTCCCCTTCCACCGCGCGGTGGTCGCCGATCCCGCCTTCGCGCCGGCGGACGACTCCCGGTTCACCGTGCACACGCGCTGGATCGAGACCGAGTTCGACAACACCATCCCGCCGTTCGAGGGCGTCCCCGAGGCGGGGCCCGAGGCGGAGGAGCGCCAGTCGATCGTCGTCGAGGTCTCCGGCAAGCGCCTCGAGGTCGTCCTGCCCGCGCTGCCCGGCACGCCCAAGCCCAACGGCACCGCGGCCAAGCCCCGCAAGTCCCGCGCGGCCCGCGGCGGCGCGGCGGCGGCCGGCGGCGACAGCCTGAGCTCCCCGATGCAGGGGACCATCGTGAAGATCGCGGTGGACAACGGCGACGAGGTGGCCGAGGGGGACCTCGTGCTGGTGCTCGAGGCCATGAAGATGGAGCAGCCCCTGACCGCCCACAAGTCCGGCACGGTCTCCGGGCTCTCCGTCGGACCCGGGGACACCGTCTCCGCCGGCGCGGTGCTCGCGACCATCTCCTGACGGGAGCGGGCAGGAGGACGCGCATGAGCACCCGACCGAACGGCTCGCCCGCACGCTGCCTCGTGGACCTCTCCGCGCAGGACCGGCTGCGCGGCGGCACCCCCTCGGGCACGCCCCGGCTGCGGGTGCTGTGCTGCCCGCCCTCGGGGGCGGCCGCCGGCTACTGGCGGTTCCTGGTCCGCGACGACGTGCACGTGCTCGGCCTCCAGTACCCCGGCCGGGAGTCCCGCTTCCGGGAGCCGCCGGCCTCCTCGGTCGCCGCGCTCGCCGCGGAGGCGGCCGGCGCCGTCGCCGCCGCCCCGTGGGCGTCCTCCGCGGTCCCGCTCGTGGTCCTGGGGCACAGCATGGGCGCCTCCGTCGCGGCCGAGCTCGCCTCCCGGCTCGAGCACGAGGAGGGGATCCGGGTGTCGCTGCTCGCGCTGTCCGCCAAGGCGGCCCCGGGGACCGTGGACGACGACGCGGAGCTCCGGGCCGGGCTCGACCCGCACGACCCGCAGGCGGACGAGGCGCTCGTCCGGTGGCTGCGGAACCTCGGCGGCACCCCGGAGGCGGTCCTGGCCGATCCCGAGCTGCTGGCCCTGCAGCTGCCCGCCCTGCGCGCGGACCTGCGGATCTCGATGGCCCACGACCGGCTCCCCGCACCGGTCGGGGCACCCCTGCTGCTGCTGCGCGGCGCGGAGGACGACACCGTGGACGCCACCGGCATGGACGCCTGGGGCCCGGTCGGCACGGGGGTGGTGCAGCGCCGGGAGTACCCCGGTGGCCACCACCCGCTCGCCGCCCACCGGGACCGCCTGCTCGACGACCTCATGGCGTGCGCCGCTCCCGGCCGGTCCCGGTGAGCCCCGACCGGTGAGCGCGCCGTGGCGAGCCACCCGTGGCGCGAGCACCGTGGACGAGGGAACCGTGGACGAGGGAACCGTGGTGAGCGGGGCCGTCGTGAGGGGGTCGCTGTGACAGGGCTCCGGCCGACCGTGCCCGGCCTGGTCGAGCTGCCGGTGCCGGGCGCACCTGCGGACGTGCAGGCGGTGCTCGCCCGAGTGGCCCCGCTGGCAGGCTGGGCAGAGGCGGTCAGGGGCTGCCTGGACGACGACGAGCGGGCCCGGGCCGCGGCGTTCCGCTCCGCGTCCGACCGGCGGCGGTTCGTGGTCGCCCACTGCGTGCTGCGCCACGTGCTCGCCGCCCGCACCGGGGCGGCCCCGGGCTCGCTGCGCCTGGGTCCGCCCGTCCCCGCCCGGGGACCCCGGCAAAAGCCGCGGCTCGAGGACCACGCCCTGGGCTTCTCCCTCTCGCACAGCGGCGGCCTGGTGCTCGTGGCCACGGCCGAGCGGGAGGTGGGAGCGGACGTCGAGCACCTCCAGGACCCGGTCGCCGCCGAACAGGTGCTCCCCCTGCTCCACCCCGCCGAGATCATCGCCCTGCGGGCCCTGCCCGCCACGGACCGGCCGGCCGCCGTCACGACGGTGTGGGCGCGCAAGGAGTCCCTGCTCAAGGCCATGGGCTCGGGACTGTTCCGCGACCCCTCCGTCGACGAGGTCGGGGCGGGTCCCGTCCCGGGACGGCCCCTCGCCGCGTGGCGGATCCTGGACCTGGTTCTTCCACCGGATCCCGGCCCGGCCCGCGAGGACGCGAGGGCGGCGCTGACCGTCCGCGTCCGCTCGGACCCGACCTGAGACCATCGGCACCGCCGGACCTCCGCTCCGGGCGTCGCACGGCCGGCGGTCGACGCGAGCGGATACGACCGCTGCGACCCCTCCCCCGTCCCCGGAGCCCCTGGCGGACCGCTCGTGCCCCGCCCGCGGGTCTCCCCGCACCACCGGGCCCGGCGTGTGGCGCACGAGACCGTCTGTCGCACCGTCCGCACCGTCCGCGCCGGCACGTGCCGCCGCCGGTCCTGAGCCCAGGCGTCGTCGTCCTGGTCGTCATGGTCGCTGCGACCTGGGGTAACATCCCTCCCAACTCTCCTGGGACGCCTCGTGCGGGGCTACGCTGATTTGCACATGACGAGTCCGGCAGCGGCGATGCGGGACGACGTCCGGGGGGGCCACCTGGGATGCCATGGTCGACGCACGCCATGCTCCGGCCTCCTCTCGACGCACGAGGGGGTCACATGACCACGAGCACGCACAACCCACAACTCCTGGACGACCTGTCGACGCGGGGATCCACCGCAGGCAGGGGCGGCCTCGCACTCGGAACCTCCCGCCGCGACGGGCCCGTCCGCTGGGCCTCGCGGGACCGTCCGGAGCGCATGCTGCTGGAACGGGATGCCGAGCTGGGCGCCCTCGCGGGACTGGTCGAGCGCGTGATGGCCGGCCGAGGCGGCTTCGCGCTCGTCACCGGCGAGGCGGGGATCGGCAAGAGCAGCCTCCTGGACGCGATGGTGGGGGCCGTCCCGGGCGGTGTCCGCGTGCACCGGGGCCGTTGCGACAACCTCATCACCGCCCACCCGTTCGGGGCGCTGCGCGAGGCCTTCGATGCCAGTCCGGCGGTCCTCGCCGCCTTCGACCAGGGCGTCCTGCACGACGTCCTGTCGGCGGTCACGACCCTGATCGAGGACGAAGCGCCGACCGTCGTGCTGGTGGAGGACGTGCAGTGGGCCGACGACGCGACGCTGGACGTGCTGGCCTACCTCGCGCGCCGGCTCGATCATCTGCGGACGCTCCTCGTCGCCTCCTACCGAGACGACGAGGTGGGACCGGACCATCCGGTGCAGCGCCTCCTCGCAGCCCCCACGACGGCGCTCGCCACCTGGCTGCACCCGGGCCCGCTCAGCCTGGAGGCGGTCCAGCTCCTGGCGGGCGAACGTGCCCGCGAAGCGGGACACCTCCACGAGATGACCGGAGGCAACCCGTTCTACATCACCGAGGCACTGGCCGTGCCGGCCGACGCCCCGGTGCCGGAGACGCTCTCGGCAGCCGTGGCGGCCCGGCTCCAGCAGCTGTCCGAGCCGGTCCGGCGGGCGACCGAGCGGATCTCGGTGTGGCCCGGCCTGCTCGAGTTCGAACTGGCCGAGGAGCTGCTGGGCGGAGACTTCGCGGCGCTCGCCGAGGCGGAGGAACGGGGCATCCTCGTCGCCGAGGACGGCGGCGTCCGGTTCCGGCACGAGATCGCGCGCATGGCGACCGAAGCCTCGCTCAGCGGGCTGCGGAGGCGGCAGCTCCAGCGAGACGTGACCGAGCTGCTCAAACGACGGGGTGAGGAGTACCTGCCACGGCTGGTCCACCATGCCATCCGCTGCAGGGACACGGCGACGGTCGTCGGGTACGCACCCCGTGCCGGAGAGCTGTCCGCCAAGGCCGGCGCCCACCGGCAGGCACTGGAGTTCTACCGGGCCGCGCTGCAGCACGAGGTCCTGCTGTCCGACGCCCAGCTGGCCGTGGTCCTCGACGCCTACGCCTGGGAGCTCTACAGCGCCCATCACATCAGCCAGGCCGTCGAGCACTCCCGCAGGGCGGTGGAGCTGTTCCGCTCCCTGGGCGACCAGCTCGGCGAGGCCAAGGCGCTGATCCGCAGCGGCCGGCAGCTGTTCCTGGCCGGCTACCTGTCAGAGGCCCGCGCCGGCGCCTCCCTCGCCGTCGAGCTCACCGAGGGACGTGACCCGGCCACCACGGCGGAGGCACTGGCCTGCCAGGGGATGCTGCTCTCGTTGGGGGGCTCCCACGAGGAGGCCATGAGGACGCTGCGCATCGCGGGGGCGCAGGCCGAGACGCGTGAACGCCCGGACGTGGTCGCCCTGTGCCTCACCTATCTGTCACAGTGCGATCCGGCGCTGACCTTCGAGGAGCGGCTCGGCGCCCTGCGCCGCGGCATGGAGATGGCACGGGGCGCCGGCGCACTGGAGCCGCTGGCCCGCAGCTACGCCAAGACCGCCGAGCAGCTGTACCGGTACGGGCGCTACCACGAGCTCGAGGGGCACCTGGACGAGGGACTGAAGTACGTCCGGGACTGGGGGTTCTGGCCGGACGCGTACAACCTGGAGGTCCACCACGCCCTGCTGCAGCAACGGCGGGGGGACTGGCACTCAGCCCTGCGCGAGCTCGACAGCCTCCTCGACCGCTTCGCCGATCCGGGCATGCTCATCCTCCACTCCCTGCCCAGTCACGCCAGGCTCCAGGCACGCCTGGGCCACCACGACGTCGGGGAGGTGCTGCAGACCTGCTGGCAACGGGCCCTCGCACAGCGCACCCTCACCGCGCTGGGACTCGCCGGCGCCGCACTCGTGGAGTGGGCCTGGCTGGCCGATCGACCCGGCGAGGCGGAGCGCGTGCTGGACGGGTGGTCGCAGCACGCCTCCCGACCGGGCGCAGGACCGATCGACGCAGAGATCCGACGCTATGCCCTCCGCGCCGGGGTGGACGTCCCCCCTCCACGGTCCCCGGTGGACGACCGTCCGAGTCCGTGGCAGCTGGGGGTGGTCGGAGACTGGCAGGGCGCTGCGGAGGCATGGCGTCGGGCCGGTGACCCCTACGAGGAGGCGCTCGAGCTCGCCGAGTCCGGGAGGACGGACCTCACCCTGCACGCGTTCGACATCCTCACCGAGCTGGATGCCGGTCCGGCCGCGAAGCATGTCAAGCGCCGTCTGCACGATCTGGGAATGCGCACCGTCCCCCGTGGCCCCACGCGGCGCACACGGGGCAACCCCGCCGGCCTGACCGACCGCCAGCTCGAGGTCGTCCAGCTGATCGGCGAGGGACTGACGAACTCGGAGATCGCCGAGCGTCTCGTGGTCTCGGTCCGCACCGTCGACCACCACGTCTCCTCGGTCCTCGACAAGCTGGGCGTCAGCACGCGCCGTGAGGCGGCCCTGGCCACGCGCTCGTGGCAGCGTCCGCAGCCCGGGACGCGCTGACCGGCTCGAGGTGTGACGGCGGGTGGCGGCATCCCGGGGACGGCGCCCCCGCGCAGGTCAGGCCGGCGTGGGCCTGACCTGCTGCACCTCGGCGACGCACGCGTCCGACAGGACGTCGAGGACCACGTCGACAAGCACGCCGGGGTCCGTGAGATAGGCGTCGTGACGACCGGCCACCCGGTGCACCGGCTTCCCGCTGAGCCGCGCCAGCTCGGCGGCGGAGGCCCGCACCAGCTCGCTCGGCCCGTCGCCGGTCGCCACGGTCACCAGGCGCGACCGCAGGACCTGGGTGAACGTCGTGAGCGCGATCGCCGGCTCGTCCCGCACCATCGCCTCGGCGTTGACGCGCACCCGGGCGAAGTCGGGATCGTCGATGCTGACGGGTGCATCGGTGCCGGCGCTGAGCAGGATCGCCTGCGCACCGATGTAGTCGTGGGGGTGCTCGGCCAGGTGCGCGGTCATGGGCAGGAGCTGCTGCGCCGTGTCCTCGTGCCCGGTCGGAGCCACTCCGGCGACGCGCGGCTCCCACACCACCGCGTGCAGGACGTACTCCGGGTAGTGCTCGGCGAGCTTGAAGGCGATGGCGCCGCCCGAGTCCACACCCACGAGCACCACCGGGGACAAGGAGAACAACCGGATGAGGGCCGCCGCATCCTCCGCGTGCTGACCTGCCCCGTCCCCCGGCCAGGCGTCCCGCCCGGAATGGCCGGTGCCCCGCCGGTCGTAGACCAGCACCTGGAAGCCGGCGACGGCGAGCGCCTGGGCCAGCGCTCCCAGCATCCCCGCGTCCTGCCCGGCCCCGTGGATCAGCAGCAGCGAGAGGCCCTGTCCACGTCGCTCGACGTAGAAGACGGTGCCGTTGGCCTCCACCACCCCCGTCCGGGGGGAGGAGCTGCTCATGGCCCCTCGGGCGGCGGAGGCGGAACTGGGCGGCCACGGCAACGCCCTCCCCGACGAGTCGACCGCACGGGGCCGCCAACTCGCGAACGACGGGGGTGCGGGGGCGTTGTGCGCCGGTGGACGGGGTTCCCCGCCCGGGGCACCGGGGTCCTGCATGGCTCCTCCTTGCGGCCGGGTGGCATTCGCCTCGGATGTCGGCACCTACCCGGACAGCGTGCCCCCGGTGTCGACGCGCAGGCATGGGTGAGCGCTGCCCAGAAGTCCTTGCCGCAGTGCCCATCCGCCTGCCGCCGGCGCCGGGCGGATCGGGTGGTCCCCGGTCAGGAGATCGGCCGCCGATCGACCCGGCGATCACAGGAGCCGGGGATCACCGGCGGAGGACGGTGCCCGCGTTGCCCCGGGCGCCGCGACCGCCACGGACTCCGCCCGGGTCGCCGGAGCCACCCGGAAGTCACCGCCGCCCGGGAGTCACCGCGTGTGGGCAGCCCCGGGCAAGGGTGCACCGTCCCGAGATGGGCACCTGCCCCGCGCCAGATAGGCGCCGGTCGCCCATGTCCCCCCTGCCGTCGGCCTCCATCCTGAACGTGGTGATCGTCACAGGGGTCGGCCGGGAAGGTGTCGACCGGGACCGCACTCCTGCGGCTCCTGCCCTGGAGGCAGGACTCACCGACGTCGGCCACTCCCGGTTCGCAGCGCAGCGCAGCGTCCGATCGGTCGGCGGAGGCGGTGCTGTCCCGGACGGACACCCCTGTCGATCGGCACACCGGGAGGAGGCCTCTGGGGGCGCCGATCACCCGAGCGACGAGCCGACGCGAGTTCGCACCGCCGTCCCCTGGACGTCCGCACGGGCCGAGCGCATGACACGAGAACGAGGGGAACCATGTCCATCATCAAGGACCCGCACCTGTTCAACGAGCAGAGTCTCTTCATCGATCTGGAGGACGTGCTGAGCCGCCGTCTCTACCTGAAGATCGAAGGATTCAACTTCGCCGGCTCCATCAAGCTCAAGCCTGCCGTGGAGATGGTCGAGCGAGCCGAGCGGGAAGGCCTGGTCGGCCCCGGCTCCGTGCTCGTGGAGTCCTCCTCGGGCAACCTCGGGGTCGCGCTCAGCATGATCGCCGCCAGCAAGGGATACTGCTTCGTCTGCGTGATCGACCCGCGCTGCAACCCGGCGACCCGGCAGCTCATGGAGTCGCTCGGGGCGCAGGTCGACCTGGTCACCGAGCCGGATCCCGTCGACGGTCTCCTGGGGGCGCGGCTCAACCACGTCCGGGACCTGTGCGAGTCCGACGAGCGGTACGTCTGGCTCAACCAGTACAGCAACCCCGGCAACTGGGGAGCGCACTACCGCTGGACCGCCCCCGAGATCGCCGCTCAGTTCCCCGAGCTCGAGGTGCTATTCGTGGGGGCCGGGACAACCGGTACCTTGATGGGTTGCGCGCGGTACTTCCGTGAGCACCGACCCGACGTCCGGATCGTCGCGGTCGACGCCGTCGGATCGGTCACGTTCGGCGGCCCCCCTGCCACCCGCCTGATCCCGGGGCTCGGCATGAGCGTGCGGCCGCCCCACCTCGACGAGTCCTTGCTCGACGACGTGGTGCTCGTCGAGGAGCTGGACACGGTGCGCACCTGCCACCGCCTGGCCGGGCGCGGGTTCCTGCTCGGCGGGTCCACCGGGACCGTGGTCCACGGCGCCATGACATGGCTCGCGGACCACCCCCGGGACGTCACCGCCGTGGCCATCTCCCCCGACCTGGGCCGCCCGTACATGGACACCATCTACCAGCCCGACTGGGTGCTCGACCACTTCGGGGCCGAAGCGCTCGCCGGCGTCGACTCGACGGCAGCTCCTGGTCGACGATCCGCCCCGGTGTCCGGGCCGCGGTATCCGGCCGCCGCACCGGTGACCGGCTCCGTGCCGGTCTCCTCCCCGAGGAGCCCCGCACAGTGAACAAGCTCGCGGACACCCTGCCGACGTCTCCGGTCCCCACGGTTCCCACGGTTCCCACGGTTCCCACGGTTCCCACGGTTCCCACGGTTCCCACGGTTCCCACGGTTCCCACGACGAGCGGACTGCCGTCCGCACCGGCCACCGGGGGGGACGGAGCGGACGTTCCGCTGGAGCGTCGGTTGGCGGCTGTTCTCGCCTCGGTGGTGCAGAGGGACGACGTCCCCGTGGACGCCGACTTCTTCTCCGACCTGGGCGCGGACTCGCTGGTGATGGCACGGTTCTGCGCCAGGGTGCGCAAGCAGCCGGACCTGCCGGCGGTGTCCATGAAGGACATCTACCAGCACCCGACGATCACGACGCTGGCCGGGGCGCTGGCACCGGCAGATCCGGTGCAGGACCGGCTGGCCGAGGTGCTGACCGGGGTCCTGGGCGGGGAGCAGGTGCCGTTGGACGCCCACTTCTTCGCCGACCTGGGCGCGGACTCGCTGGTGATGGCGAAGTTCTGCGCCCGGGTGCGCAAGCAGCCGGACCTGCCGGCGGTGTCCATGAAGGACATCTACAGCAATCCGAGTGTCTCCGCCCTCGCCGCGGCCCTGCAGGGCACCTCGCAGCAGGACCGGCCGCAGGAGCCCGCACCGGTCCTGGCGTCCGTGCCGGAGACGCCACCGCCCATGGACGCGCGGACGTGGGAGTACGTCACCTGTGGCGCCCTGCAGGTGCTCGTCTACCTCGGCTACTGCCTGCTCGCCGGCGGGCTCGCGGCCGCGTGGTACTACTGGGTCTTCCCGGAGGCGGGGCCGGGCAACCACCACTGGGTGGGCCACGGGACGAGCTTCTGGGAGATCTACCTGCGGTCGGTCGCCTTCGGCGGGGCGACGTTCGTGCTGCTGTGCGTCCTGCCGGTGGCGGCGAAGTGGATCTTCGTCGGACGCTTCCGGCCCCAGGAGATCCGCATCTGGAGCCTGGCCTACTTCAGGTTCTGGCTGGTCAAGGCCCTGATGCGCACGTCGCCCCTCTCCCTGCTGCCCGGTTCCCCGGTGACCCCCTTCTACCTGCGGGCCATGGGTGCCACGGTGGGCCGCAACGTGACGATCCTGACCAGACACCTGCCGGTCTGCACCGACCTGCTCACGATCGGGGAGGGGACGGTGGTCCGCAAGGACGTGTACGTCAACGGCTACCGCGCCCACGGCGGCGTCATCCAGCTCGGTGCGGTGACGCTGGGCCGGGACGTGATCGTCGGCGAGGGCAGCGTCCTGGACATCGGCACGACGCTGGGGGACGGCGCACAGCTGGGCCACCGCTCCACCCTGTACACCGGCCAGGCCGTGCCCGAGGGCGAGCACTGGCACGGTTCGCCGGGCCGGCGCACGGACGTGGACTTCGGCACGGTCGACCCCGTTCCCTTCCGGCCGTGGCGGCGTGGGTTGTTCGCCGCGTCCCAGCTCGTGGCCACGATCGGGCTGGGCCGCACCATGCTGGGACTGGCGATCACGCTGGCCGTCCTGGCGTTCCCGCGCGTGGCGGCGCTCCTGGAGTCGAACTCCCTCGCGTTCACCGACTGGGTCTTCTACGCCGACGCTCTCGCCTTCGCCGGCGTGGGCGTCCTCGGTGGAGCGGTCGTGGTGCTGGTCGTCATGACGACCGTGCCGCGGGTGCTCCAGCTCGCGCTGCAACCTGACACGGTGTACCCGATGTTCGGACTGCGGTACGTGGTGGAGCGATCGGTGGAGAGGATGACCAACAGTCCCATGTTCGGGAGCCTGTTCGGGGACAGCTCGTACGTCGTGCACTACGTGCGGGCTCTCGGATACGACCTCGAGGAGGTCCAGCAGTCCGGCTCGAACCTGGGCACGCTGTTCAAGCACGACAACCCGTTCCTGTCGACGATAGGCACCGGCACGATGATCGCCGACGGGCTGTCGTTCATGAACACCGACTACTCGGCGACGTCGTTCAAGGTCAGCCGGGCGGCGATCGGCGCGCACAACTTCCTCGGCAACTTCGTGTTCTACCCGGCCGGGGCCAGGACCGGGGACAACTGTCTGCTCGCGACCAAGGTGATGGTCCCCGTCGACGGACCGGTGCGCCACGACGTGGGTCTGCTCGGGTCACCGGCGTTCGAGATCCCTCGCTCGGTCCTGCGGGACGCTCCTCTCGAGGAGCATGCGGACCGTGCCCACTTCCTCCGGGTCCTGTCGGCCAAGAACAGGCACAACCTGCGCACGATGGCCCTCTTCATGCTGGTCCGATGGTTCCACGCGTCGCTGGCCCTGGTGGTCCTGTTCGCCGCCCTCGACCTGTTCGACCGGTTCGGTTTCCTGGCCCTGTCCGTGTCGTTCTTCGTGATGCTCTTGATCGGCATCCTGGTCTCCATCGGCATCGAGCACCTCGTGACGCGGTCCCGGGGGCTTCAGCCCCAGCTCTGTTCCATCTACCACCCCTACTTCCGGTGGCACGAGCGGTACTGGAAGCTCCAGATCGAGGCCCGGCGCATGACCGTCCTCAACGGGACGCCGTTCAGGCCGCTGGTCTGGCGCCTGCTGGGCGTGCGGATCGGGAGCCGGGTCTTCGACGACGGCTGCGCGATCCCCGAGCGGAGCCTGGTGACGATCGGCTCCCGCTGCACGCTGAACACCGGCACGAACATCCAGTGCCATTCCCAGGAGGACGGGATGTTCAAGTCCGATCACGACGTCGTGGGCGACGACGTCACGCTCGGTGTCGGCGCCCTCGTCCACTACGGCGTGACCGTCGAGGACGGTGCCGTCGTCGCCACCGACTCCTTCGTGATGAAGGGGGCGACCCTCACCCGGGGATCCCTGTGGGGTGGCAACCCGGCCCTCGAGGCCCCCGCCGCCACCACGTTCCCCGCCACCTCGGAAAGGCACCGGTCATGACCACCAGCACCGCGCTCACCTGCCGGGCCGTCGCCGCGCACCCGTCGGACCCGGCCGGCGATCGTCCGGCCCTCCCGGGGGTCCCGCCCACGGAGATCCCTCGATGGACGCAGGACCGCCACGCGGGCCAGGAGCAGGTCGAGGTGGCGGTGCCGGAGGACCTGCGCGCAGCCGTGCCGCCTCTGGCGCGTGCCTGGGAGGTGACGCCCAGCTCGGTCTGGCTGGCGGCTCACGCGAGGGTGCTCCAGGCCTTGTCGGGCGAGCCGGAGATCGCCACCGGCTGCACGGACACCGCGGGGACGTGGCGGTGCGATCTCGACCTGGGCCAGGGGTCCTGGCGAGACCTGGTCCGCGAGGCGCACGTCCGGCAGGTCCAGGCGGGCGCCGAGCAGCCCGGGCCGGAGCAGGCGCGCCCGCCCACGGCCTCTCCGGGGTACGAGGTGGTGCTCGACACCCGCCAGGACGCCGATCCCGAGCTGCCGGCGGGCATCGTCCTCGGCGTGTCCGTCCGGCACACGACCGGGGGCGACGTGCTCCGCCTGCGGTACCGGCGGGACGTCCTCGACGCCGGTGCCGCCCGCAGGATCGCCGGGTACCACCTGACCGCGCTCCGCCACCTGGTCGCCGACCCCGAGGCGGACCCCGTCGACGCCGGCCTGGTCGATCCGGACGAGCGGCGCCTCCAGCTCGAGCAGCTGGCCGGGCCCGTGCGCCCCCGGCCCCAGCGACGCTTCCACGAGCTGTTCGAGGAGCGCGTCCGGCAGCATCCCCGACGCGTCGCGGCCGTCCAGGACACGCGACAGTGGACGTACGCGGAACTGAACGCACGCGCCAACCGGCTCGCCCGCGCCCTGCTCGCGCGGGGACTGCAGGCGGAGGACATCGTGGCGGTCGTCGCCGAGCGGAACCTGGAGTGGATGGCCGCCGTCATCGGCATCCTCAAGGCCGGAGGCGCGTACCTTCCGCTCGAACCGCGCTTCCCCCCCGACCGGATCGCCGGCACGATCACCCGAGCCGGGTGCCGGATGGTGCTGACCGAGGAAGGCAGCACCACATCGCTGGACGGAGCACTCACCGGGATGCCCGCCGTGACGAAGCTCCTCATGGAGGACGTCGAGGCCGAGGGGCATGCCGCCCACGACCTCGGCATGGAGGTGCGTCCGGACCAGCTCGCCTACGTCTACTTCACCTCGGGCTCCACGGGCGAGCCGAAGGGCGCCATGTGCGAGCACGACGGGATGGTCAACCACCTGTACGCCAAGATCGAGGACCTGGGCATCGGCCCCGGCGACGTCGTCGTCCAGAGCGCCCCTCAGTGCTTCGACATCTCGCTGTGGCAACTGGTCTCGGCCCTGCTCGTCGGCGGCCGCACGCTCATCGTCGCGCAGGACAGGGTCCTGGACGTCGAGCGGTTCGTCGACACGGTGGAACGGGGCGGGGTCGCGGTCTTCCAGGTCGTCCCGTCGTACCTGGACGCGGTGGTGGCCTACCTGGAGGGCAGACCCCGCCCCCTGCCCGACCTCCGCTGCGTCTCGGCGACCGGTGAAGCCCTGAAGCAGGAGCTGGTCCGCCGCTGGTTCGCCGTGATGCCCGACGTCAGGCTGGTCAACGCCTACGGTCTGACGGAGACCTCGGACGACACCAACCACGAGGTGATGAGCGCCGCGCCGGCGGGCGATCACGTGCCGCTGGGCCGGCCGATCCCGAACGTCCGGATCCACATCCTCGACGAGCGCCGGCGACTCGTGCCCCTCGGCGCTCCGGGCGAGATCGCCTTCTCCGGGGTGTGTGTGGGCCGTGGGTACGTCAACGACCCGGACCGGACGGCACAGGCGTACTCCACCGACCCCCATGTGGACGGCGCGCGGCTCTACCGGGCGGGTGACTACGGACGCTGGTCACCGGACGGCAGACTCGAGTACCTGGGTCGGCGCGACAGCCAGGTCAAGATCTCCGGGTTCCGGATCGAGATCGGCGAGATCGAGAACGCCCTCCTGCGGGTTCCCGGAGTCCGCGACGGGGCGGTCGTCGTGGCGGAGCGACCGGACCGGGGCAAGCACCTGGTCGCCTTCTACCACGCGCCCGAGCCGCTGGACGCCGGTCCGATGCGCGAGCTCCTGGCCCGGTCGCTGCCCCGGTACATGGTCCCGCAGGTGTTCCAGTGGCAACCCGCCCTCCCGCTGACGGCCAACGGCAAGATCGACCGCAAGCGCCTCGCCGCCCTGACAGCGGACGTCGAGGTCGAGGGCGGCTCCCTCGACGCTCCGCGCACCCCCACCGAGCAGTGGCTGGCGGCGGCGTGGTCGCGCGTGCTCGCCATACCGGAGGGCCGGATCGACCGCCGTGACCACTTCTTCGAGCGCGGAGGCACGTCGCTCACCGCCGTCAGGCTCGCCATCGCCCTGGACCGAGCGGTGTCTCTCAAGGACCTCATCAGCCACCCGGTCCTCACCGACCTCGCCACGGAGCTGGACTCCAGGTCCGCCGCCTCCGGCTCACCCGCCCACCCGTGATCCCACCGGAAGGAACCACCATGTCCACCACATCCGCCCCTCCGGAGCTCGACGTCGACACGCGCCCGGGTGCGCCGGCCACTGCCGTGGTCCCTGCCCCCCGCGACCCGGTGCACTGGGCCCAGCAGCACCGTGACGCCCTGCGGGTGGCCGCCGCCCGGCACGGGGCCGTCCTCGTGCGCGGCCTCGGGCTGTCCCACCCCGAGCAGGTCGCGGCCGTCTTCCGGGCCGTCGGCTCGGAGCTGATGACCGAGCGGGAGGCCTTCGCCGCCCGCAGGTCCTGTGCGCCCGGCGTCTACTCCTCGGCCACCTGGCCGGCGAACCAACCCATGTGCATGCACCACGAGCTGAGCTACACGCTCCACGCCCCCGGGCTGATGCTCCTGGCCTGCCTCACCGCCCCGGACGCCGGCGGCGTGACCGGTGTCGCAGACTCCCGAGAGGTGCTGCGCGCCCTCCCCGCAGACCTGGTCGCGCGCTTCGAGCGCGACGGCTGGATGCTGATCCGCAACTACAACGGCGAGATCGGCGCCTCCGTCGCGGACGCCTTCGGCACGGACGACCGCGCGGCCGTCGAACGCTACTGCGCGGCGAACCGGATCGAGCTCGAGTGGCGGCCCGACGGCGGCCTGCGCACGCGGCAGCGCCGTGCCGCGATCGTTCGTCACCCGGTCACCGGGGAGCGCTGCTGGTTCAACCAGGTCGCCTTCCTCAGCGAGTGGACGATGGAGCCGGAGGTCCGCGAGTACCTCATCGACGCGTACGAGGAGGACGGACTCCCGTTCACGACGGCGTTCGGCAACGGCGACCCGATCGGCGAGGACGTCGTGGCCATGCTGAACGAGATCTACGAGTCGCACACCCTGCGCGAACCGTGGTGCGCCGGTGACCTGATGCTCGTGGACAACGTCAGGACGGCGCACAGCCGCGAACCGTACGAGGGCGAGCGCGAGATCCTCGTCGCCATGAGCGACCCGGTGTCGCTCCAGGGCGCGTCCGCGAAGGAGGAGGGACGATGACACTGACGTCCCGGCCCGACACGGATCAGGTGCAGGACGCCCCGGGACGGCCACCGGCCATCCCGTCCTTCGCGGTCATCTCCGGCGCGGAGGTCGACCAGATGCTGCAGGGACACCGGGCGGAGATCGTCGCGCTGGTGGAGGACACCTACCGGCTGCACGGCGCCGGACGGACGGTGAACCCGCCGTCGTACTTCCTGCGGTTCCCGGACCGCCCGACCGGGCGGATCATCGCACTGCCTGCCTCCCTGGGCGGACCCGGTGCCGTGGACGGCCTGAAGTGGATCTCCAGCTTCCCCACCAACGTGGAGTTCGGCATCCCGAGGGCCTCCGCCGTGCTGATCCTCAACGATCCCGACACGGGCTACCCGTTCGCCTGCCTGGAAAGCTCCATCATCAGTGCCTCCCGGACCGCCGCCTCGGCGGCCCTGGCCGCGGACTGGCTCAGCCGGAAGCGGGGCCGTCCCACCCGGGTGGGATTCTTCGGCGTCGGGCTCATCGCCCGCTTCATCCATGCGTTCCTCGCGGACACGGGGTGGGACTTCGAGGAGGTGGGAGTGTTCGACCTGCTGCCCGGCAGCTGCGAGGGCTTCCGCGGCTACCTCGAAGGCTCCGCACCCGAGAGCACGGTCACCGTCCACGAGGACGCCGAGTCACTGGTCCGATCGAGCGACCTGGTCGTGTTCGCGACCACGGCGGGGGAACCGCACGTGACCGAGCCGTCGTGGTTCGAGCACCACCCGCTCGTGCTCCACATCTCGCTGCGCGACCTCGCGCCCGAGGTGATCCTCGCCTCCACGAACATCGTCGACGACGCGGACCACTGCCTGAAGGCCCAGACGTCCGTGCACCTGACCGAGCAGCTCACCGGCTCGCGGGACTTCCTCGCCGGCACGCTGTACGACGTCATGACCGGCGCCGTGGAGGTGCCCGCGGACCGGCCGGTGGTCTTCTCGCCGTTCGGCCTGGGAGTGCTCGACCTGGCAGTGGGCAAGCACGTCTACGACACGGTTGCCGGCACCGTCGGCCTGCACACCATCGACTCCTTCTTCCACGAAGTGCGCCGTTACGGGTGACGTCCCGGAGTCGACCTGCCGCAGAGCACCACCGTGCCTCCGGACGCCGGCCGCGACGCGGAGGGCACCCGGCTCGTCGAGGCGCTCCTCGCCCCGGCCGTCCGGGCACCCGCTCCCGGGGTGGCGGATCCTGGACCTGCTCCGGGGCCCCGGTGGCGAGGACGTGCGGGCGGCTCGCACCACCGGCGGGCCCTGGACCGACCGCCGTTCCAGGATGTGAGACGGAACACCCGGCATGCGGATGCCCCGGCTAACATCGGAGCTTTGCACCCCGCCCACTGCTACGACCGAGGTTTCCCCATGTCCTCTTCGGTGACCGGGCAGGGCGCCACCGGCGCGCCCGCCCCTTCCCTCCCCCCGTCCGCCGGCGTGCCCCGCAGCCGGGTGATCCTGGCCTCCCTCGTGGGCACGACGATCGAGTTCTACGACTTCTACGTCTACGCCACCGCCGCCGTGGCCGTGTTCCCCGCCCTGTTCTTCACGGGCGAGGACGAGACGGCCAAGCTGCTCGCCTCCATGGCGACGTTCGCCGCGGCCTTCGTGGCCCGTCCCATCGGCTCCGTGATCTTCGGGCACTTCGGCGACCGGATCGGCCGCAAGGCCACCCTGATCGGCGCGCTGCTGACCATGGGCATCGCCACGTTCCTCATCGGCCTGCTGCCCACCTACTACTCGATCGGCATCTGGGCCCCGCTCATCCTGACGATCCTGCGCTTCTGCCAGGGCCTCGGCCTGGGCGGCGAGTGGTCCGGGGCGGCCCTGCTGGCCACCGAGTACGCCGAGGAGGGCAAGCGGGCGCGTGCCGCCATGTGGCCCCAGCTGGGCGCCCCGTTCGGCTTCATCCTGGCCAACGGCTTCTTCCTGCTGCTGACCGTCGTGATGGGCTTCGTCTCGGTCGCCGAACAGGGCACCGACCACCCGTTCCTCACGTGGGGCTGGCGCGTCCCGTTCCTCGCCTCCGTGGTCATGGTGGTCGTCGGCCTGTACGTGCGCTTCAAGCTCGAGGAGACCCCGGTCTTCCAGAAGGCCCTCGACCAGGGCGAGAAGGTCCAGACCCCGCTCGTCGAGGCCTTCCGCGGGTCGTGGCTGCAGATGATCCAGGGCACGTTCATCATGCTCGCCACCTACATGCTCTTCTACCTGATGACCGCGTGGATCCTCTCCTACGGCATCTCCAGCCCGGACATCGGCGGCCTCGGCATCCCCTACCGGGACTTCCTGGTGCTGCAGCTGCTCGCCGTGCTCCTGTTCGCCGCGACGGTGCCGATCTCCGGGTGGGTCGCCGACCGCTTCGGCCGGCGCAGCTCGCAGCTGGTGATCACCTCGGTGATCCTGCTCTTCGGGCTGAGCTTCGGGCTGCTCATGGACCCGGCCGCGGTCGGCACCGGCGCGGACGTCAGCACGGCCCGCGTGCTGTTCTTCCTCGCGGTCGGCATGACCCTGATGGGCCTGACGTTCGGCTCGATGTCCGCGATCCTGCCCGAGCTGTTCCCCACGAACGTGCGCTACACCGGCTCCGGAGTCGCGTACAACACGGCGTCGATCCTCGGCGCGGCCATCACGCCCTACGTCGCCGTCACCCTGAACGCCAGCTACGGCGTGGGCTCCGTCGGCCTGTACCTGGCGTTCGGCGCGGTGCTGACCCTCGTGGCGCTCTGGTTCTCCCCGGAGACGAAGGACGTCGACATGGGCAGCGTCGTCACCCGGCGCTGACACCTGACGCACGCACGACGGCCGCCCTCCCCCGGAGGGCGGCCGTCGTGCGTTCCGGGGCGCGGGTCAGACGTGCACGTGCAGGCGCCGGGCGGCCTCCGAGATCGAGCCCGTCAGGGACGGGTAGATCGTGAAGGTGTCGGCGAGGTCGTCGACGTGCAGCTTGTGGGTGACCGCGAGCGAGATCGGGAAGATCAGCTCGGAGGCGCGGGGGCCCACGACGACGCCGCCGATCACGGTGCCGGAGCCCTTGCGGGAGAAGATCTTCACGAAACCGTCCTCGACGGCCATCATCTTGGCGCGCGGGTTGGTGGACAGCTTCAGCATGATCGTGTCCGCCTGGTAGGTGCCGTCCTCGATGGCGTCCTCGCTCACGCCCACGGAGGCGATCTCCGGCGAGGTGAAGATGTTGGAGGCCACCAGGTGCGTGCGCAGCGGCTTGACGGCGTCGCCCATCAGGTGCGCCACGGCGATCCGCCCCTGCATGGCCGCCACGGAGGCGAGCGGGAGCACGCCCGTGCAGTCGCCGACCGCGTAGACGCCCGGCACGGTGGTGCGGGAGACGCCGTCCACCTTGATGTGCCCCGACTCGGCCACGGCCACCCCGACCTCCTCCAGGCCGAGGTCGTCGGTCGCGGGGACCGCGCCGACCGCGATCAGGCAGTGCGAGCCGGCGATCTTGCGCCCGTCGGAGAGCGTGGCGACCACTCCGTTCTCCGAGCGCTCGACGGAGTCGGCGCGGGAGCGGTTGAGCACGTTCATGCCGCGGCGCTCGAAGACGTTCTCGAGGACGGCCGCCGCGTCCTGGTCCTGGCCCGGGAGCACCTGGTCCCGGGAGGAGACGAGGGTGACCTCGGCGCCGAGGCCCCGGTAGGCCGAGGCGAACTCCGCGCCGGTGACGCCCGAGCCGACCACGATCATGTGCTCGGGGACCTCGGTGAGGTGGTAGAGCTGCTTCCAGTTGAAGATCCGCTCCCCGTCCGGCTTGGCGGTGGGCAGCTCCCGCGGGAGGGACCCGACTGCGAGCAGCACGGCCTGCGCGTCGAGGGTGTACTCCAGGCCGTCCTCGGTGGTGACCTCCACGCTGGTGGGGCTGAGCAGGCGGCCGGTGCCGGCGATCACGCGCACCCCCACCCGCTCGAGCCCGCGCTTGATGTCCCGGGACTGGGACGCCGCGAGGCGCAGCAGGCGGGTGTTGACCTTCTCCAGGTCCACGCCGAGGTCGTTCATCTCGTCGCCGTCCTTGCTGCCGCCGCGCACGTGCACCCCCAGGTCCGCGGCCTCGGAGAAGCGGGTCATGGCGTCGGCGGAGGCGATGAGCGTCTTGGAGGGGACCACGTCCGTCAGCACGGCGGACCCGCCCAGCCCCTGCTGTTCGACGATGGTCACGTCCGCGCCGAGGCTGGCGGCGACCAGGGCGGCCTCGTAGCCGCCGGGACCGCCTCCGATGATGACGAGCTTCTGGACGGAGAATTCGCTGTGTGCAGTCACCCGGCCATTGTTGCAGGTGGTGCTGCGCCGCGGGAACCGCCCCGGCCGCCCGGGGCGGCCCGGGCGCATGCGGTAGCTTGGGCGGGTGGACACAGAGCACAGCGCTGACCGGGCCGACCCCTTCGACCTCGCCCGGGAGGCCGCGGACGCCCTCCGCCGGGCCACCGGGATCGACACGCACGACATCGCCCTGACCCTCGGCTCCGGCTGGGGCCAGGCCGCCGAGCTGATCGGCGAGACCGTGGCCGAGGTCCCGGCCGCCGAGGTCCCCGGGTTCTCCCCGCCCGCCCTCGAGGGCCACGTGGGCACGCTGCGCTCCGTGCGCACCGACTCGGGCCGGCACGCGCTGGTGATCGGCGCCCGCACCCACTACTACGAGGGCCGGGGCCTGCGCTCCGTGGTCCACGGCGTCCGCACCGCGGCGGCCGCCGGGGCCCGCACCATGATCCTGACCAACGGCTGCGGCGGGCTGAACCCGTCGTGGGGACCGGGCACGCCGGTGCTCATCAGCGACCACCTCAACCTCACGGGGCGCTCGCCGCTCGAGGGCGCCACGTTCGTGGACCTCACCGACCTGTACTCGCCGCGGCTGCGGGAGCTGGCCCGCGGCGTGGACCCCACCCTCGAGGAGGGGGTCTACGCCCAGTTCCCCGGCCCGCACTACGAGACCCCGGCCGAGGTCCGGATGGCGGGGGTCCTGGGAGCGGACCTGGTGGGGATGTCCACGGCCCTGGAGGCCATCGCCGCCCGGCACGCCGGGATGGAGGTGTTCGGGATCTCGCTCGTGACCAACCAGGCGGCCGGGATCTCCGCGACCCCGCTCTCCCACGAGGAGGTGCTCGAGGCCGGCCGGGCCGCGGGCCCCCGGATCTCCGGGCTGCTCGCCCGCATCGTCGCCCAGCTCTGACCGGCCGGGGCCCCGTCCCGCCCCCGCGCACCCGACGTCCCCCAGGAGGCCGCGCCATGACCACCGACTCCCGCACCGGAGCGCTCCTCGACGCCGCGCGCGCGTGGGCCGCGGCCGATCCCGACCTCGTCACCCGCGCCGAGCTGGAGGCCCTCCTCCGGGCGGCCGGGGACGGGGACGCCGCGGCCCGCGCGGACCTGGCCGACCGCTTCTCCGGCACCCTGCAGTTCGGCACCGCCGGGCTGCGGGCGGCCCTGGGCGCGGGGCCGATGCGGATGAACCGGGTGGTGGTGCTGCGCGCCGCGGCAGGGCTGGCCGCGCACGTCGTCGCCGTGGACACCGCGGCCGGGCCCGGCCGGCGCCCGCGCGCGGTGGTCGGCTACGACGCCCGCCGCCGGTCCGACGTCTTCGCCCGGGACACCGCCGCGGTGTTCACCGCCGCCGGCATCGAGACGATGCTGATGCCCGCCCCGCTCCCCACCCCCGTCCTCGCGTGGGCGGTGCGGGCCCACGGGGCCGAGGTCGGCGTCATGGTCACGGCCAGCCACAACCCGCCGGCGGACAACGGCTACAAGGTTTACCTGGGCGGCCGGGCCGTGGAGCCCGAGGCCCGCGGCTGCCAGATCGTGGCCCCCCACGACCGGATGATCGCCCGGCGGATCGCGGCGGTCGGGCCCGTCGCGGACATCCCGCAGGCGCAGGACGGCTGGACGGTCCTGCCCCGGGGCGTCGAGCAGGACTACCTCGACGCCGTGGTGCCCGGTCCCGCGGGCGCCGAGCGGCCCCTGCGCATCGCGCTCACCCCGATGCACGGGGTGGGCGGGGCCACGACGACGGAGGCCCTGCGGCGCGCCGGGTTCGCCGACGTGCACGTGGTCCCCGAGCAGGCGGAGCCGGACCCGGACTTCCCCACCGTCGCCTTCCCCAATCCCGAGGAGCCCGGCGCCCTGGACCTGGCCCTGGCCACCGCCCGCGCCGTGGGCGCGGACCTCGTCCTCGCCAACGACCCGGACGCGGACCGGGTGGCCGTGGCCGTCCCGGTCCCCGGGGACGGCGGCGACGACGGGAGCACGGGGCAGGACTGGCGGATGCTGCGCGGCGACGAGGTCGGGGCGCTGCTCGGCCACGCCGCGGCGGAGCGCTGGGCCGGCCGGGCCGACGCCGTGCTCGCGAGCTCCATCGTCTCCTCCCGCCTGCTCGGACGGATCGCGGCGGCGGCGGGGATCCCCCACCGGGAGACGCTGACCGGGTTCAAGTGGATCGCCCGCGTCCCGGGGCTGGCGTTCGGCTACGAGGAGGCGCTGGGCTACTGCACGGAGCCCGACGTGGTCCGGGACAAGGACGGGATCAGCGCGGCCGTCGCCGTGGCGGTGCTGGCCGACGGGCTGCGCGCGCAAGGACGCACCCTCCAGGACGTGCTGGACGACCTCGCGCTGGCCCACGGGCTGCACGCGACCGACCAGCTGGGCATCCGGGTGGCGGACCTGGGCCGCATCCCGGTCATGACGGCCGCCCTGCGGGACGCACCCCCGGCGGCGCTGGGCGGCTCCGACGTGGTCGAGGTCGCCGACCTCTCCGCCCCGGGGACCGGGCTGCCGCCCACCGAGGGCCTGCGCCTGCTCACCCGGGACGGCGCCCGGGTGATCGTGCGCCCCTCCGGGACGGAGCCGAAGCTCAAGTGCTACCTCGAGGTGGTCTCCCCGGTGGCGACCCGTGCGGCGCTGCCTGCCGCCCGCGCCGAGGCGCACGAGCGGCTCGGGCGGATCCGCGCGGAGCTCGAGGCGGCGCTGGGCATCTGACGGCACCGGGGCCCTGGTGCTGCGGCCGGCCTCCGGGCGGCCCGGGAACCGTGACGGCGCCGGGCCCCGGACGGTCCTGGAATCTCAACGGTCTCGGAATCCCGGCGCTCCCGGAATCCCGGCGGTCCCTGAACGCCGGCGACTCGGTGGACCGCCGGGGCGGGCCGCTACGGACCGTCCGGTGCGCGCGGTGCGGTCCGCGGGGCCTGCGGACGTGCCCCGTCCCCGCCCCGGGCCAGGACCCGGTGCGAGATGGCCCGGGTGCTGCGGGTGACCACCTTCTCCAGCGGGCCCTGGCCCTGCGCTCGGCGCCACAGCAGGGCGAACACCGTGAACGCCGCGATCTGGGCCACGGTCCAGGCGACGGGCGCGAGGTCGTAGTACTCCGGCCAGAGCAGCAGCAGGTGGGCCGTGTAGAGGGTGAACGTCATCGCGCCCGCCGCGGCGACCGGGGCGAGGACCCTGCCCGCGACGCGTTCCAGGAGCAGGCACACCCCGAGGACCGACAGCGCCAGGCCCACGTTGAGCGCCAGGAAGAACGGCGTGTTCGAGTGGGGCGCCGTGATCAGCAGCCACCACAGGGTGTCGGTGGGCAGCGTGGGGTCCCCGCCGAAGACCATCACCTCCTCGATCTCCGACGCCTCCATCCAGGGCGTTCCGTCGGCGATCGCCTCGTAGCCGCCGAGGACGCGCAGCGCGAGCACGGAGGCGCCCCACACGAGCAGGGCCACGGCCGCGCCCACGGCGGCGAGCAGCGTCTGCACCCTCCGGCTCGTGAGGTCCGTCCGGCCCACGGCCAGGCCGGCCAGCAGGAACGCCATCCAGGGCAGAGCGGGGTAGACGCCCGTCAGCAGCAGCTGGGACAGGACGGTCCCCGGGTCGAGGACCAGGTCCAGGAGGCTCGGGTTCGCGTACTCCAGACCGGGCAGGACGTCGACGGACCACTGCATCAGGAAGGGCGCCGCGAGCGCGAAGAGCGCCGAGCACAGCAGGAGGGAACGGGTCCCCAGGCGCAGGAACGGCACGGCCAGCAGGAAGAGCATCCCGTAGTAGATGAGGATGTTGCTCACGGGCAGCTCCAGGAAGCCCAGGAGGAAGCCGACCAGCGCGATCACCCCGGCCCGTCCCGCGAGCGCCCACCGGGCGGCCGTCATCCGCCGTCCCGTGCGGGGCGTGCGACCGCCCGAGGCGAAGGCCAGGCTCACGCCGGCGAGCGTGGCGAACAGGGCGGCCGAGTGCCCGGCGAACAGCGTCCAGGACCAGTGGGCCTCGCCCGACTGCTCGTTCCACGAGGGCAGCGTGTGCACGGTGACCATGCCGAACAGCGCCAGGCCGCGGGCGGCGTCGACGCCGATGAGGCGCCGGGCCGGCCGCGGGGCCGCGGCGACGTCCGCCCCGGTCCCACCGGTCCCGACCCGGGGTGCGGGGACGGTGCCCGCCGGCAGCGCGCGTTCTTCGGACATCTGGTTCCCCCACGGATCGATCGGTTCGGTGCCCCCGGGCCGAGGCCGACCCCGTCCGCGCCCCCCGGCACGGCACCCGGTGCTCGCGCGAGGGCCTCGGTCAGGAGGCTCGGAGCGCACTGGTACGCGCACCAGCTTACTAGAGCAAACGCAGATCGGCCCGCCTCCCGGGCGTCGTCCCGTGCTTCCGCTCCTGCAGTCTCCTACGCCGCGTCCTGACCGTCCTCCTCGGCGGCGGTCAGGGTCCGCTCGAGGATGCGGGCGTAGGGCAGCCCGAAGTGGTCGACGCCCTCCCGGTACCGGATCCGGGCGTGCTCGAACCCCTGCCGCTCGTACCACCGGTACCCGTCCTCCGCCGCGGAGAGGGCGTCGAAGCGGGCCTGGGGATCGGTCCCGTCGTCCTCGGTCCCCACGTCCCAGCGCAGGAGGAGGTCCTCGAGCTGGTCGCGGGTGGGCTCCGCGTCCGGCGAGCGCGGGGCCTGCCCGCCGCCCATCATGATCGCGCCGCCCCCCGGCACGAGGTCGAGGTGGTCCGCCAGCAGGTTCTGGCTGATGAACTGGGCCCCGCCGGAGTACCCGGTCAGCCAGGTCCGGGAGCGGTCGATGTCGTAGTCCGCCTCGAGGCGCTCCTCCACGAGGGCGACGAACCACTCGGCGTTGAGGTCCCGCTCCTCCCACCAGGTGGTGTCCCCGGAACGGTCGGGGGTCCGCGGGACCACCAGCAGCAGGTTGTGCTCCTCGGCGACCTTCGCCATGCAGGAGGCGGTGTACTCGGGGTTCTCGTACTCGAAGGCCCCGTCCCCGTGGAAGTGGTAGACGACGCCCACCGGCCGGTCCCAGTCCAGGCCCTCCGCGAAGACGTGGTAGTTGCCGGTGATCCCCTCGTGCTCGAAGTCGAGCCGGAAGCGGTCCCGCCGCTCCGCCCCGGGACCGAACACGCGGGAGTCCAGCATCGTCCCGTCGGTCGGGCCGCCGGGACCGCGGGCCTCCGCCCGGACGCCGTCGAGGCCGTAGCGGTCGCAGGAGACGGTCTCGGGGGCCTCGGCCTCCGGCTGCGGTTCGCCGCTCCGGTCGACCAGGACGGCCACGGTCGCGAGGAGCAGGAGCACCAGCCCCAGCGCGGTCGCGGCGAGCGCGCGGAGCCGTCGCCGGGAGCGCCGGGACACCTCGCCGCGGTGGCGGTGCTTCCGTGGCCAGGGCCACGGGAACCGTGGGCCGCGCGGGGAGTGTTGTCGTGTCACCCGGTCATCTTACGGACGAGCTCCTGGGAGAACGCCGACGACGTGCCGTCAGCCGGAGAGACCGACGAGGACCCTCCCCTCGCGCACCTCGACCGGGTGCACGGGCAGGGCCGGGCCGTCGCCGGTGAGGCACAGCCCGGTCGCGAGGTCGTAGACCTCCTTGTGCAGGGGCGAGGCGACGGTGACGGACCGGCCGCGGGAGCCGAGGATGCCGCGCGCCATGACGCAGGCCCCCGTGCGGGGGTCGCGGTGGTCGGCCGCGAGCACCGTCGCGGCGTCCACCCGGTACAGGGCGACCTGGCGGCCCGCCACCCGCGCGGCCTCCCCCCACAGGGGCTCGAGGTCCGCCAGGGCGCACACGTCGTGCCAGACCGGCTCGGCGCCGGCGGCGCGGGTCGGGGCTTCCGGGGATGTCGCGGTCATGGGGGTCTCCTGCGGCTCGTGGGGCAACGTCGTGCTCGACGTTAGGCGGGCCCCGTGACGCGCAGGCTCCGGGACCGTTTCGCGCCGGTCAAGCACCGCTCACGCGGAGCCGGGCCGCCGGTGAGGGAGGCGCAAAGCGACCGGAACGGCAGGGCAACCGCGGGGCAATCCCGCCCTCCTAGAGTCGGGGGCGACGCCCCAGCCGCCCACACGTTCCCGGAGGTCCCCGTGACGCGCTCCCCCTTCTCCGCCCGGTCCCCCCAGCACGTCGTGGTGGTGGGCGGCGGTCCCGCCGCCCACCGCTTCGCGGAGGCGGCGCTGTCCGCGGAGGACCACCACGTGCGCCTGACCGTGCTCGCCGACGAGCCGTGGGTCCCCTACGACCGCGTCCAGCTGTCCAGGGCGCTGACGGGGCCCGACGGCGCGGTCGACCTGACCCTGGGCGGGGGCACCGTCTGGCAGGACCCGCGGGTGGAGCTCCGCCAGGGCGCGCGGGCCCAGGAGATCGACCCCGCGGCGCGCACCGTCACGACGGCGGACGGGACCGTGACCGGCTACGACGAGCTCGTCCTGGCCACCGGCTCCGACGCCGCCCGCCTTGACGTGCCGGGCGCCCACCACGCGTTCGTCTTCCGCACGCTCGACGACGTCGCGGGGATCCGCGCCGAGGTCGAGCGGCTGCGCGCGCTCCACGGGCGCACCCCGCGCGGCGTGGTGATCGGCGGCGGACTGCTGGGCCTCGAGGCCGCCGGGGGGCTCCAGGACCTCGGCGCGGAGGCCACCGTGGTGCACTCCCGCAAGTGGCTGATGAACGCCCAGCTCGACGAGGGCGCCGGGCGCTCCCTCAACGCCCTGATCTCCGCCCGGGGCGTGCGCCTGCACCTCGGGGAGCGGCCCTGCGGCATCGGGCTGCGCAAGGCCGACGGCGAGGTGTGCGCCGTCGAGTTCCGGGACGCCGCCGACCTCGAGGCTGACCTGGTGATCGTGGCCACCGGCATCCGCGCCCGGGACCGGCTGGCCTACAACGCCGGGATCGAGACCGCCCCGCGCGGCGGCGTGGTGATCGACGAGGCGTGCCGCACCTCCGCGGAGCACGTGTGGGCGATCGGCGAGGTCGCCTCCTGGAACGGGGAGTGCCTGGGTCTCGTGGCCCCCGCCAACACGATGGCCGAGATCGTGGCCGACCGCCTCGCGGGCGGGCGCTCCACGTTCGAGAGCTTCGACACCGCCACGAAGCTCAAGCTCGCCGGCGTGGACGTCGCGTCCTTCGGCGACGCCTACGGGGAGACCGAGGACTGCCTCGAGGTCGTCTACGCGGACCCCGCCCGCGGGATGTACCAGAAGGTCGTCGTCACCCAGGACGCGCGGACCCTGCTGGGCGGGGTGTTCGTGGGCGACGCCGAGCCGTACAACGCGCTGCGCCCGCTGCTGAGCCGGGAGCTGCCCGCCGAGCCGGGCGCCTACCTGTCCGCCTCCGGCGGGGACGCCCCGGCCGGCGACCTGCCCGACGACGCCGTCGTCTGCTCCTGCAACAACGTCACCACCGGGGCGGTGCGCGAGCAGATCTCCTGCGGCGTGCACGAGATCGGCGAGCTCAAGGCGTGCTCCCGGGCCGGCACCCAGTGCGGGTCCTGCATCCCCATGCTCAAGAAGACGCTGGACCTGGAGCTCGCCAAGGCCGGCGTGGAGGTCTCCCGGGCGCTGTGCGAGCACTTCGAGCTCTCCCGCGCCGAGCTGTTCGAGGCCGTGCGCGCCCTGGACCTGACCTCGTGGGACGAGGTCGTGGCCCGATTCGGCACCGGTCTGGGCTGCGACATCTGCAAGCCCGTGGTCGCCTCCGTTCTGGCCTCGCAGCGGGACGAGTACGTGCTCGACGCCGGGCGCGGCGCCCTGCAGGACACCAACGACCGGGCGCTGGCGAACATGCAGAAGGACGGCACCTACTCCGTGGTCCCCCGCGTGCCGGCCGGCGAGATCACCCCCGAGAAGCTCATCGTGCTCGGCGAGGTCGCGCGCAAGTACGGGCTGTACACCAAGATCACCGGGGCGCTGCGGGTGGACATGTTCGGTGCGCGCCTCGAGCAGCTGCCCGAGATCTGGCGGGAGCTCGTCGACGCCGGCTTCGAGTCGGGGCAGGCCTACGGCAAGGCCCTGCGCAACGTGAAGTCCTGCGTGGGCTCCTCGTGGTGCCGCTACGGGGTGCAGGACTCCGTGGGCATGGCCGTTCGGCTGGAGCTGCGCTACCGGGGGCTGCGCTCCCCGCACAAGTTCAAGATGGGCGTCTCCGGCTGCGCCCGCGAGTGCGCCGAGGCCCGCGGCAAGGACGTGGGCGTCATCTCCACCACCGACGGCTGGAACCTCTACACCGGCGGCAACGGCGGCGCGAACCCCGCGCACGCCCAACTGCTGGCGCAAGGCCTGGACGACGACACCCTGGTCCGCTGCATCGACCGGTACCTGATGTACTACATCCGCACCGCGGACCGGATGCAGCGCACCGCCCGCTGGCAGGAGGAGCTGGACGGCGGAATCGAGCACGTGCGCGCCGTCGTCGTCGAGGACTCCCTCGGCATCGGCGAGGAGCTCGAGGCGGCCATGGAGCGCCACGTGGGGCGCTACGAGGACGAGTGGGCCGCGACCCTCGCGGACCCCGAGCGGCTGCGCCGGTTCCGCTCCTTCGTCAACGACGCCGCTCCGGACGACTCCCAGGACTACGTGCTCGAGCGCGGCCAGCGCCGGCCCGCGACCGACGCCGAGCGCGCGGCCGCCGCGGCCGGCGACGGCCCCGTGCTGCTGACCGGCCCGCGCATCCCCGTGCGCGCGGACGCCGCGTCCCCCGCGTCCGCCGGGGTCTGAGCGCGGCCCCACCCGGTGTGGCACGGGAACGGTGCGGGGGTCGAACAGCGCGGGGCCGGAACGGTGCGGAACCGGCAACACGGGGAAACACCCCGGTCACAGGCCCGCCATATCCTCGGGGCATGACCGCTGACCTCTCCGTCCCCCAGCTCGGCGAGCTCACCGGGTTCCGCGTGGGCGTGACGGCCCACCGCCGCGCCGCGGACTTCATCGCCGCCCTCGAGCGCCGCGGCGCCCAGGTGGTGCACGCCCCCGCCCTGAGGATCTCCCCGGTCGCCGAGGACACCCGGGTGGTCGAGGACACGCGCGCCCTGCTCGCCCACCGTCCCGGGATCATCGTGGTGACGACCGCCTACGGGCTGCGCCGGTGGTTCGAGGCCGCCGACGCCGCGGGCCTCGGCGAGGACCTGCGGGACGCCTTCCGGGCCGCCCGGGTGCTGACCCGCGGGGCCAAGGCCCGGGGCCAGGTGCTCTCCCTCGAGCTCGAGGACGCGGAGGTCTCCGAGGACGAGCGGACCTCCACCGTGGTGGACCGCCTCCTGGCCGACGGCGTGGCCGGTGCCCGCGTAGCCGTCCAGCTGCACGGGCTCACCGACCAGCTTCAGCTGGAGCGCCTCGTGGCCGCCGGGGCCCGGGTGGACACCGTCTCCCCCTACCGGTGGCTGTCCGCCGACGACGGCGCGCGCCTGCCCGCCCTGATCCGGGACGTGTGCGGACGCCGCCTCGACGTGCTGACCTTCACGGCCGCCCCAGCCGTGGACTCGCTGTTCAGCACGGCCCAGGAGACGGGCCGCTACGACGAGCTCGTGGACGCCCTGCGCACGGACGTCACGGCCGCCGCGGTGGGACCCGTGTGCGCCGGGCCCCTGCGGGAGGCCGGCGTGGAGCCGCTCGTCCCCGAACGGTTCCGGCTGGGGGCCCTGGTCCGGGCGGTGTGCACCCACGCCGCCGAGGAGCGCACCCTGGTGGTCCCCACCCGGCACGGGACGCTGCGGCTGATGAGCACCGGCATGTCCCTGGACGGCGTGTTCGTCCCGCTCTCCGACGCCCAGGTGGCGGTGCTGCGGGCGCTCGCGGCGCACCCCGGGGCGGTGGTCCCGCGGAGCCGGCTGCTGTCCGCGGTGCCGGGCCTGGACACCGAGCACGCCCTGGAGATGGTCGTCTCGCGTCTGCGCAGGGCCCTGCCCGCTCCCCTGGTCGCCACGGTCATCAAGCGCGGCTACCGGCTGGACGTGTGACGGCCGCGACCGTTCCCGAGCACCGCCCGGCGCCAACTGCCGGGGCCCGGGAACCCGGGTCAAGGACCCCGAACTCCCGAATCCCCGGGGGTCAGGAGCCCGGGGTTCGGGAGTTCGGGGTGCCGCGGGGCTCCCGGCCCAGCACCACCCTGCGGACGGGGCGGACCACCGCGTTCATGAGCAGCTCCACGGGCCCCTGCCCGAAGGCCCGCTCCCAGGCGAGGGCGAAGAGCGCCGAGAGCACCAGGCTCACCACGGCCCAGAGCAGCCGGTGGGCGTAGAAGAACTCGAAGGACAGGAACACGAGGTGGGCGTAGTACAGGGTCAGGGTCATCGCCCCCATGGCGGCCAGCGGCACCATCCAGGTCTCGAACCTGCGGGCCAGGAGCAGGCACGCCCCGACCACCGCCAGGCCCAAGCCGAGGCTCCAGGCCACGGAGAACGGCGTGTTGAGGTCGGGGGTGGTCAGGACCAGCCACCACGGGGTGTTGGTCGGCAGCCCGCCGGAACCGTAGACGAGCAGGTTGTCGAGCTGCTCGCGGGTCAGGGAGGGAATGCTGTAGAGCAGCGTGGTGTAGACGTCGGCGGAGTGGAGCACGTGCCACGAGACGAGTTTGGCGGTGGCCGCGAGGGCGGCGCCGGCGACCAGCAGGCGCACCTGGACGTGGAGGCTGCGCAGGTTCAGCCGTCCGATCGCCACGCCGGCGAGCAGATAGGCCATGTAGGGCAGCGCGGGATAGGTGCCCGTGAGCAGCAGCTGCCAGAACACGGCGGCCGGCTCGGAGACCACGGTCCCGAGGGTCGGGTTGAGCGAGGAGAACTCCGGCAGCGCGTCGCCGACCAGGTGGATCAGCAGGGGGCCCACCAGCAGGAACACCCCCGAGAGGACGAACAGCGTCCTCGGCGCCAGCCCGATGAAGGGCAGGGTGAGCAGGAAGAAGACGGAGAAGTAGATCAGGATGTTGTAGGCCGGGGGCTCCGGCGGCATCAGGTGGCCGATGCTCAGGCCCAGGGCCAGCAGCAGCACCGCACGCACCGCGACGCCCGCCCGCGCAGCCGCCATGGCCCGGCCCCGGACGGGCCGCCGCCCGCCGGAGGTGAAGGCCAGCCCCGTCCCGGCGAGCAGGGCGAAGAGGGCGGGAGAGTCCCCGGGGAAGAGGATCCAGGTGAGCGTGGGCCTGCCGGTGCTGGGATAGGCCGCGGGCAGCAGGTGGACGCACATGATGGCGACCAGCGCCACTCCCCGTGCGGCGTCGATGCCGATCAGACGGCCCGACGTCCGCCGGGCAGCCGCTCCGGGGACGGCGTCCGGGGACGGACGTCCGGCTGCACGGTCTGTCATGGTCGTCGTCCTGTTCTGGGGGGGTGTGGGTTCTCCCCCGTCCGGCGGAGATCCGCGCCCATGGTCGCACCCCGCCCCGGGGACCGGGTGCATCGGCGCGCCGCACCCGCGTGGCTCGCCCGGCGTCCCCCGCGCCACGGGCGCCGACCTCGGCGGCGCCGGGACCTGGCGAGCCCGTCGTCCCGTGTCCGGCGGGACGGCACCGGGACCGGGCCGTGCACCCGTCAGCCGGTGTGCAGGACGATGTTGCGCTGTACGTCGGTGGAGACCCGGTAGCTGCGCAGCGGGTCCTGGCCGGTCGTCGAGCAGCCGGTGTCCAGCGCGAAGGTGTGCTGGTGCAGGGGGCACACCACCACGCGATGGTCGATCTGTCCGTCGGCGACGGGCCCGCCGCGGTGGGGGCAGACCGCGGACAGCGCCCGCAGGGTGTCGTCCCGGAGACGGAACACGGCGATCTGCTCCCCGTCCACGGCGAAGGCCCGGCCCTCGCCGGGCGGGATCTGCTCCAGCGGTCCCAGGAGGTGCTCCCGGGCACCGGCGGTCCCGGCACGCGCCGGACCGGCGCCCACCGGACCGGTGCCGGCCGGACCGTCGGTCATGGGATCAGCACTCGGCGGACCATCGCTCACCGGACCGTCGCTCATCGGGCCGTCGCTCATCGGACCGGCACCCGGGGCCGGACCTCGAGCGGCAACGAGGTGCGGAACTGGCCCGGGGTGAACGGGTCGTCGCGCTCCGCCCAGGGGTCGCTGTACTCGTCGATCGAGGCCTGCATGGCCGCGTCGAGGCGCTCGGCGATGCCCTCGGCGTCGTCCACGACCACCGCGCGGACGTGCTCGATGCCCATCCGCGGCACGAACGCGTAGGTGCGCTCGAGCCAGTTGGCGTTCTCGCGGTAGTACTGCATGAAGCGACCGGCCAGCAGCTTGACGTCCTCCGGGTCGTCCACCGTGGTCAGGAGGTCGCCCTTGCGGATGTGCGCCCCGGCGGCGCCGCCCACGTAGATCTCCCAGCGACCGCCCTCGACGGCCACCACCCCGACGTCCTTGACCAGGGACTCCGCGCAGTTGCGGGGACACCCCGAGACGGCGAGCTTCAGCTTGGCCGGGGACTCGATGCCCTGGAACCTCGACTCGATCTCGATCCCCAGTTTCGTGGAGTCGCCCGTGCCGAAGCGGCAGAACTCCTTGCCCACGCACGTCTTGACCGTGCGGAAGCTCTTGCCGTACGCATAGCCGGAGGGCATGTCCAGGTCCGCCCACACCTGCGGGAGGTCCTCCTTGGGCACGCCGAGCAGGTCGATGCGCTGACCGCCCGTGAGCTTGATCATCGGGATGCCGTGCTTCTCCGCGACGTCGGCGATGCGGCGCAGCTGGTGCACGGACGTCACGCCGCCCTTCATCTGCGGGACCACGGAGAAGGTGCCGTCCCGCTGGATGTTGGCGTGCACCCGGTCGTTGATGAAGCGGGCGTCGCGCTCGTCGACGTACTCGTCGGCCAGCATCGTCTTCAGGAGGGAGGCGAGCCCCATCTTGGACCTCGCGTCGTCGGCCCGGTCCGGGGCGAGCGCCGCGAAGACCTCGGACACGGAGCGCAGCCCCTGCTCGCGGACGGCCGCCATCAGGGCCGGCTTGTCCAGGGGGATCCCGGGCACGTACCAGTTCGCGGACGGGTCCTCCTCGACCGCGCCGCCGGCCGCCCACTCCACCACCTGCCCGACCATCAGCCTGCACGAGCCGCAGCCCTTGCCGGCGCGGGTGGCGTCCATGGCGCCGGCCACCGTGCCGCAGCCGCCCCTGACCGCGTCCACGAGGTCCTTCTTGCTGACGCCGTTGCAGTTGCAGACCTGGGCGTCGTCGTCGAGCTCGGCGGCCCCGGTCTCCTCGGACGGGCCGCCGAGGTCGAAGAGCAGGGACGTCCGCTCCTCGGGCAGGGGCAGCCCGCGGTCGAAGGCCTGCGTCAGGAAGGCCACCTTCCGGCTGTCCCCGAGCAGCGTGGCACCGATGATCTTCTCGTCCCGGATCACCACGGACTTGTAGACGCCACGCCCGGGCTCGGAGAACATGACGTGCTCGTCCGTGTCCCGCTCCGGGCCCAGCACGCCCATCGAGGCGACGTCGACACCCGCGACCTTGAGCTTCGTGGCGGTGCGCGAGCCGTGGTACGCCGCCGAGGGGTCCCGGCCGGTCACCTGGTCGGCCAGGACACCGGCCTGCTCCCACAGCGGCGCCACGAGGCCGTACACCTGGCCGCGGTGCTGGACGCACTCGCCCACGGCGTAGATGCCGTCGACGTCCATGCCCTCCTCGTCGAGAACCCGCATCTGGTCGTCCACGACGACGGCGCGCTCCACCGGCAGCCCGCTGGCGACGGCGACGTCGACGTTCGGCCGGATCCCGGCCGTCACGACCACCAGGTGGCAGGCGAGGTCCGGCGCGCCCTTCAGGCGCACGCCCTGCACCCTGTCCGTGCCGAGGACGTGGGTGGTGCGGCTGTTCAGGTGCACGCCGATGCCCAGGGCCTCGACGCTGCGGCGCAGGATCGCCCCCGCCTCGGGACCCATCTGGGCGTTCATGAGGTGTCCGCCCGAGTGCACGACCTCGACCTGCAGGCCGTGGGCCTGCAGCCCGCGGGCCGCCTCGAGACCGAGCAGGCCGCCACCGATCACCACGGCCTTCCGGTGGTGCTCGTGCTGGGCGCAGGAGACCATCTCGCGCGTGTCGTCGATGGTGCGGAAGGCGAAGACCCCGGGCAGCAGCGAGCCGTCCTCGGTGCGCAGCCCGTCGATGGGCGGCATGAAGGACCGGCTGCCCGTGGCGATGATCAAGACGTCGTAGGGCGTCACCTGCCCGTCGTCGGAGCGGACCTCCCGCGCGAACCGGTCGATGCGCTCGGCGCGGACCCCCGCGTGCAGGACGATCCCGTGCTCCTCGTACCACGGCAGGGAGTTCAGGAAGATGTCGGCGTCGCTCTCCTCGCCGGAGAGGACGTGGCTGAGCATGATCCGGTTGTAGTTGCCGTACGGCTCGTCGCCGAACACGGTGATGTCGAACTGCTCCGCGCCGCCGCGCTCGAGGATCTCCTCGACGGCGCGGACCCCGGCCATGCCGTTGCCGATGACCACCAGGCGACGGCGGGGTCCGGTGCGTTCCTCCGCGGGGACGGCCCGCTCGAGCGTGGTGCTCATCAGTGCTCCACCATCCCCAGGTCCACGACCACGGATCCGCGGACGCCGACCGGCGCGAACAGCCCGAGCTCGATGCGGGATCCGCCGTCGACGTCCTCCACGACCCGCAGGGGCACGTTGACGGACCCCTTGGCCGACATCGGGAACCAGCGCACGGGTCTCCCGTCGCGCAGCAGGACGACCGTGACGAGCTCGGACGAGGTGTTGCCGCCCCGGAAGTACAGGGGCTGGTTGACCACCCCGTCCAGGACGTCGTGCGCGAGGTCCTCGTGGATGGTCGCCGGCGAGTCCAGCCCGGCGCCCTCGAACGGGTAGATGCCCTGCAGGAAGAGGTTCTGGGAGCTCACGGGTGGTCCTTTCGCCGGCGTGCGCTGCACACCGTCAGTCTGTGCTCGGCCTGTTTCGGTGCGGGTGGCCGCCGGTTACGGTCGTGCAAAGCGTCCGGCGGCACGAGTCTCGGTGCCCTTCACACGGCCACGCCGCGGTGGACCTCGATGATGCGGGCCACCGCGCCCTTGCAGCCGCCGCAGCCGGTGGAGGCGCGGGTGGCGCAGCTGACCTCCTCCACCGTGGAGGCACCCTCCTCCACGACGTCCGTGATCCGGCCCATCGTGACGCCGGCGCAGTGGCAGACCGTCGACTCCGGGGTCATCCGGCTCTCCCCGCCCCCGGCGTCCGGGCCGTCGAGGCGCAGCAGGACGCTCGGGTCCTCGGGCACCGCCTCGCCCCGGTCGTGCAGCAGGCCGATGCCGGCCGCGGAGCGGGGCAGGCCGAGCACGATGTAGCCCTCGAGCGTGCGGTCCGGGGCGAGCACGAGCTTGGCGTAGGTGCCGGCGGAGCCGTCCGCCCACTGCACCACGGACCCGCCGCCGGGACGGGGCTCCCAGGGCAGCCCGCCGACCGCCCCGGCGCAGGCCAGCTCCACCTGGTGCGCCTTGAGCCGCACCGCGCCGGCCGGTCCGCTCGTGAGCGGCGCGAGGACCGCCGTGCCGCCCTCGGCCACGGCGCGCAGCTCCGCCCGGAAACGGGCGGCCAGCCACTCCGCCTGCCGCCAGCCGGGTCCGACGAGCCCGGACGGGCCCGCCCCCTCCCGGCCCGGGCAGACCTGGCAGGACGGGTCCCTGCACAGCACCTCGGCGCAGTCGCCGATCGCGAACACGCGCTGCTCCACGTCGGCCTCGAGCTCGTGGTCGACCACGATTCCGCGGGCGGTGCGCAGGCCGGCGCCCTCGGCGAGCTCCGTGCGCGCCGTGACCCCGACCGAGAGCAGCAGCAGGTCGCCGGGGACCTCGCGGCCGTCCTCGAGGCGGAGCCCGCGGAAGCGCCGGTCCTCGTCCAGGAGCACCTCCCGCGCCTGCGCCCCGGAGACCACCCCCACACCCGCGGCGGCGAGCGCGCGGCCCAGCAGCGCGCCGCCGGCCGCGTCGAGGGAGCGGGTCATCACCCACGGGGCGTGGTGGACCACGGTCGCCGGGCATCCCGCCTCGCTCGCCGCGAGCGCGGCCTCGAGCCCGAGCACGCCGCCGCCCAGGACCACCACGCGCCCGCGCCGCTCGACGACCTCGCGCACGGCCCGGGCGTCGCGCAGGTCCCGCAGCGCCGTGACCCCGGCCGGCAGGTGCTCGTAGGCGTGCGGGTCGGGGTTGATCCCGCGCAGCACGGGCAGGTTGGGGCGGGCCCCGGTGGCGAGGACCAGACGGTCGTAGCCGAGCTCCCGGGTCGCGCCCGACGGCCCGTCCGTGACGTGCAGGACCCGGCGGGAGCGGTCGATCCGGGTCACCTCGGTGCCGAGCACGACGTCGATCCCGGACTGCGACAGCGACTCCGGGTCGGCGAGGCCCATCGTGGCGAGCTCGGCCCGGCCCATCGCGTGCTCGCCCACGAGCACCCGGTTGTAGGCCGGGTCGGGCTCCCCGCCGATCACGGTGAGGCGGATCGTGCCCTCGGCGGCGAGATCGGCGACGTCGTCGACGAACCGCGCGGCGACGGGGCCGAAGCCGATCACGACGACGTGCTCACCGGGCCGCACGGGCGTGCCGACCGGGCGGGTGGATCGGTGCAGGGTCATCGGGTCGTCTCCTCGAGGTCGATCGCCCGGACGGTGACGGAGCCCGCCTTGAACTCGGGCATGGACGAGATCGGGTCCACGGCGTCCGAGGCCACGAGCTTGTTGGCGGTCTGGTTCCCGGCGTAGTGGAAGGGCAGGAACACCGTGTCGGGACGGATGTCGGAGCTGAGCCGGGCCAGGGCGACAGCACGGCTGCGGGCGCTGGTCAGCTCCACGGCGGCGCCGTCGCGGATCCCGAGCGAGGCGGCGGTCGCGGGGTGGATCTGCAGCACGGACTCGGGGCGGGCCTCGTGCAGCGAGTGCACGCGGCGGGTCTGGTTCCCGGTCTGGTAATGCTCCAGGTACCGGCCGGTCACGAGGGTGAGGGTGCCCGGCCGGTGCAGCGGTTCCCGGCGGTTGGCCGGCGGGCTCGGGTCCACGGCCCGGCCGGCGGCGCGGGTGCGGACCGGGACGAGCACGGCCCGCCCGTCGGGGTGGCCGAAGCGCTCGAGGAAGGCCCGGGGCGTGCCCGTCGAGCCGCCGGCGGGGTACGGCCACCAGCACGCCTCGTCGGCGTCCAGGGCGGCCCAGCTGATCCCGGAGTAGTCCGCCCTGCCCCCGGCCGAGGCCCGGCGCAGCTCCTCGAAGACCTCTTCCGGGTCGGGGCTGAACGTCCCCGGGGCGCCGAGCCGGCGGGCGAGCTCGGCCATGAGCCACAGCTCGTCGCGGGCCCCGGGCGGCGGGTCGACCGCGCGGCGGCGGCGCAGCACCCGCCCCTCGAGGTTGGTCATGGTGCCCTCCTCCTCGGCCCACTGCAGGACCGGCAGGACGAGGTCGGCGAACTCCGCGGTCTCGGAGAAGAAGAAGTCGCAGACCACGAGGAAGTCCAGGGCCTGCAGGCCGCGGACCACGGCGTCGGAGTCCGGTGCCCCGATCACCACGTTCGAGCCGTTGACCCACAGGCAGCGGACCCCGTCCTCGGTGCCCAGGGTGGTCAGCAGCTGCGCGGCCGGGATCCCCGCGCCGGGGAGGTCGTCCGGGTCCACGCCCCACACGCCGGCCACGTGCGCGCGGGCGGCGGGGTCCGTGATGCTGCGGTAGCCGGGCAGCTGGTCGGCCTTCTGGCCGTGCTCGCGCCCGCCCTGGCCGTTGCCCTGCCCGGTGAGGGTTCCCCAGCCGGAGCCCGGGACGCCGGGCAGGCCGAGGAGCAGGGCGAGGTTGATCGCGGCCGTGGCGGTGTCCGTGCCGTCGACGTGCTGCTCCACGCCGCGCCCGGTGAGGACGTACGTGCCCCGCCGCTCCCGGGCCAGCAGGTGGGCGGCCCGGCGGATCCGCCCGGCCGGGACCCCTGTGACCTGCTCGACCCGCTCGGGCCACCACGCGGAGACGCTCGTCGCGAAGGACTCGAAGCCCCGGGTGCGCCGCTCGAGGTACTCGCGGTCGGCCAGGCCCTCGTGCAGGACCACGTGGGCGAGGCCCAGCAGCAGCACGAGGTCGGAGCCGGGGGTGGGCTGCAGGTGCAGTCCGCCGTCGTCGTCCGTCATCCGCGCCGTGGCGGTACGGCGGGGGTCGACGACGACCAGGCCGCCGTGCTGCTGGGCGTGCTGGAGGTGCTGGACGAACGGGGGCATGGTCTCGGCCGGGTTGGTCCCCAGCAGCAGCACGGTGTGGGCGTCGTCGAGGTCCGTCACCGGGAAGGGCAGGCCGCGGTCCATGCCCAGCGAGCGGTTGGCCGCGGCCGCCGCGGAGGACATGCAGAACCGGCCGTTGTAGTCGATCCGCGAGGTCCGCAGGGCCACCCGCGCGAACTTCCCCAGCTGGTAGGCCTTCTCGTTGGTCAACCCGCCGCCGCCGAAGACGCCGACCGCGTCGCGGCCCCAGCGCTCCTGGGCCGCCCGGAACTCCGCGGCCATCCGGTCCAGGGCCGCTCCCCAGGACACCTCGTGGAAGACCCCGTCCGCGCCGCGCAGCAGCGGTGCCGTGAGCCGCGACGGGTCGGCCAGCAGCTCCGCCGAGGTCCAGCCCTTCCGGCACATCCCGCCCCGGTTCACCGGGAACTGCCGGCCCAGTACCTCCGGGAAGCCCTGTGCGAGGGCGGCCCCGGACTCCGTGTCCAGCGTCATGGCGCACTGCAGGGCGCAGTACGGGCAGTGGGTGGCCGTCGTGCTCATGCGGGCGGCTCCTTCGGGCGTCGGCGGGACGAGGGGGTGGTGCCGGCTCAGATGTGGCTGTCGCCCATCTCGGTGCCCCTGCGGAGGTAGCAGAACCAGGTGACCACGAGGGCCACCAGGTAGAACGCCACGAACCCGTAGAACGCCGCGCTGTAGGCGCCCGTGGTGCTGTTCGAGAGGTTCAGCGCCTGGGGGATCAGGAACCCGCCGTACGCCCCGACCGCGCCGATCAGGCCCAGTGCCGCCGAGGCCTTGCGCTCGGTGGACACGGCGTCGTCCTGCTGCTGCCGCAGCCCGAGCACCCGGTAGATCGAGGGGATCATCCGGTACGTGGAGCCGTTGCCCATGCCGGCCGCGGTGAACAGCAGCAGGAACAGGCCGAGGAACAGCCAGAAGTCGGCCAGGGGCAGGGTCAGCACCACGGCGAGCGCCAGCAGCGCCATCACCGCGAACACCGCGACCGTCATCGGGGCGCCGCCGAAGCGGTCCGCGAGCCTGCCGCCGTAGGGGCGGGACACCGAGCCGACCAGCGGGCCCAGGAACGCCAGGGACAGCGCCGCGGCGCCCACGCCGAAGGACGAGAACTCGGGGAAGGTGTCCGCGATGAGCTTCGGGAACACGCTGGAGAAGCCGATGAAGGAGCCGAACGTGCCCACGTAGAGGAAGGACATGACCCAGAAGTGCGGCTCCCGGACCGTGGCCAGGGACCCCGCGACGTCCCCCTTGGCGTGGGAGAGGTTGTGCATGTACCGCCGGGCGCCCCAGGCCGCGAAGAGGATGAACGGCACCCAGATCCACCCGGCCACCGAGAGGCCGGTGGCGCCGAGGGCGATCAGCGACACGGCGATCGGGACCACCAGCTGGGCCACGGCCGTGCCGAGGTTGCCGCCGGCGGCGTTGAGCCCCAGCGCGTACCCCTTCTCCCGCACGGGGTAGAAGAAGGTGATGTTGGCCATCGAGGAGGCGAAGTTGCCGCCGCCGAAGCCGGCCGTGGCCGCCAGCAGCAGCATGACCGCGAACGGGGTGTCCGGGTTGCCGACCGCCAGGGCCAGCCCCACCGTGGGGATCAGCAGCAGCAGGGCGGAGGCGATGGTCCAGTTCCGGCCGCCGAACCGGCCCACCATGAAGGTGTACGGGATCCGCAGCGTGGCGCCCACGAGGGACGGGATGGAGATCAGCCAGAAGATCTGGGAGTCGCTGAAGGCGAAGCCCGCGCCCGGCAGGAAGACCACGGTGATGGCCCACAGCTGCCAGACGGCGAAGCCGAGGAACTCCGCGAAGATGGACCACGTGAGGTTCGTGCGCGCGATCGGGCGGCCGGTGCTCTCCCAGAACGCGGGGTCCTCGGGGCGGTAGCCGTCCAGCCAGCGGCCGGGCCGCTCGCGCAGGGCGAGCGGCGGGGCCGTGGTGGCCGCCGTCGTGGCGGGGTCCGGATGCAGTTCTGAACTCACGGGGTGACCTCCTGGGTGAGCGGGGCGGAGCACGGCGACGGCGGCGTGCGGTGCTCCCACGCTAGGAAGTCCGTGTTTCCGGACCCGACGGCAGGCGTAACGGCCCGATGCACTTTCACTCACAGCACCGCGGCGGATCCGTGAGACCGCCCCCGGCACACTCGCCGACCCCCGTCCCCGCACGCCCAGCCCCTACGTCCGGGCGCCCACACCCGCCGAGCCCCCATCCCCCGGCACCCGCACACGCCGAGTCCCCAGCCATGTCGCAG